>NZ_CP111043.1:2905000-3170000 GCF_026250525.1 Chondrinema litorale | reverse complement strand
TGGTATCACCCATTGGAGTTTGAATAGTAATTTCACCTTTCCAAGTTTGCTTAGATTTGTTCTCATTATCATATGAGCTAGCAGCAGCTACAAATTCAATAATGCCTTTTCCATCTTCTACCTTAACAGGCTTACCATTGTAAGTCATTGAAGGCTTTGTTGTTGAAGAAGAAGCAGCCATAAACATTTCAGCTTTGTATTTAGTACCTGCAGCTACAACTCTAGATTCGGGACTAACTACTGGAATGATTTTATCAAATCTTAACTCAGATGCTCCAACATCCTTTGCCAACTCTTCTAAAGTCTGCGCTTCCAAAGTAGCAACTTGAGATTGAAACTGACTGATAATTGCCAAACAAGCTACAGTTGGAGTATGGTCAAAATTTAGATAAGCAAAATCTTTACCTTTTGAATCTGGATCATTTTTAAACTCCTCTATTTCAGCAGCTGGTTTAGCTAGCTTACCAAAAGATAAAGAGTCATGTAAAGTATTTACTTGGTCAACATACTCGTTTAACTTCTTCTCTAACTCATAAGCTGCACCATTTTTTGTTCCTTCAGCTCCAAGTGTATAAGCCATCTGCTTATCATAATCTTTTGCTCCTTTAAGAGTGCCATCTTCATCTCTACCACCAGTTTTATCAATAATGGTTTCTCTCATACTACTTAGGTAAGAAAGCATATCGCTTGTAAGGTCATGAGCCTTTTTTGCCCTATTCAATACTGAAACGTCACTTGCCTTATTACCTTTTTTTTCTACCTGAGCCTGAATAGCTTGAATTCTAACACTATTTTGATCTCTAGTAGAATTTACAGATTGCCTTAAACTTTGATCAATGAAGATGAACTTTTGAAGCACTGTGTTACTTACCTGCAATGCTAACATCGCAGTAAGCACTAAGTACATCATTCCGATCATCTTCTGTCTTGGGGTTTCTTTTCCTCCACCTGCCATATTTAAGTTTCTTTAAATTAAAAAATCAGATTAGCCTTTCATTGCAGTTAACATATTTCCATAAACCTTATTCAATGAAGCAAGGTTAGTGGTTAACTGTGTCATCTGAGTTTTGAAATGCTGAGATTCTTTACTAGCATCTGCCATACCTTCCATTGCAGTAGTAAGGTTGCTATAAAATTTATTCATAGCTTTCAGATGACTATTAGCATCTTTAAGTTCCATTTCGTAAACAGCATTTAGAGCCCCAAGGTTTTTAGTCATAACCTGTACCTGAGCGTGGTAATCCTTAGCGTCTTTTGCAGAATCTGACATAGCACTCATCGCACCTAAGGTAGTTGAGTAAGCTTTGCCTAAATCAGACATATTTTTAGTAGCAGTTTGTAGACTCTTAGTATATTCGTTAGAAGCTACTGCAACATTACTTACATCTTTCATTTTCGCTACAGAATCGTTAAGCGTTCTCATACCCATTCCAAAGTTTTTAAATACTTCAGTGTTAAGATTAGCTTCTGCAAGCATTTTATCCATTCCAGCAAGTGCTGCTACATTTTTACCATTATCATTACTTTTCTTTACAGGTAAAGAACCTGGGTGATTCTCTGCTAATTCAGGATAAACTTTTTCCCACTCATAGTGAGCTTCAGGTGGTGGAGCTGGCTGAAAAGCACCAATTAAGAATAATCCCGCTTCCGTTAATAGCCCAATCGTTAACATCTCTCCTGCTCCTGCCCAGTGCATAATTTTGAATAATGCTCCAACTACAACAAGTGCTGCTCCAACACTAGTTACTTTTGGCGCAACTACTCTATAAAAATAATCTAATTTTGATTCTCGCTTTTTACCCATTTTAATTTACTTTAAGTTAATTATCTAAACGATTAATAGCTTATTACTTTTTATTTATTAATAATTCTAATTTTAAAATTCAAATCCAGAAGACCTTCCTAAGTGAGTCATTGCACAACGGAAACCGATATACGATCTAGCTGTATCTCTATACTCATAGCTTCTTGTACCTGTTTCTATGTAGAAAGATATATCTTTCCATGAACCACCTCTGGTTACCTTTCTTTCTTCCATCTCATCGAAATAGGTAGGGTTTAAGTCCCAAACAACAGGATAGCTAGCAGGATGGAAAGCATCTTCGCACCACTCAGACACATTACCTGACATATCATATAAACCATAACCATTAGCAAAGTAAGATGCTGTTGGAGCTGTATATTGGAAACCATCATCATAATAGTTACCTCTACCAGGTTTAAAGTTTGCTAGTGAACAGCCTTTACCATTTCTAACATAAGGACCACCCCAAGGATACTTAGCCATATCTAAACCACCTCTTGAAGCATATTCCCATTCTGCTTCAGATGGAAGTCTAAAGTTTGGCATTGGAAACTGACCTTCTGATTCGCGATAAGCATTCAAATAACTAGTTCTCCACTCACAAAATTCTTTTGCAGCAAGCCAGTTTACACCTACAACAGGATAATCATCAAAAGCTGGATGCATGTAGTAATACCTTACCATAGGATCACCCATATGATACGTAAAATCTTTTTCCCAAACTGTTGTATCTGGGTACAATGTAGCCATAATATCAGCTTCTGTCCAATCAGAACTTGTATCAGAAGCATCTAATAAATTATTAATGAACTGACGATACTCATTATTTGTAATTTCTGTATCATCCATAAAAAAGCCACCAATAGTAATCTGCTTATTCAAGTTGATTTTTGAAGAAGTGATGTCTTCATCTGCTTGCCCCATATGAAAGGTTCCAGATGGAACGAATGTCATTCCATAAGGAATAGTTTGCTCAAAACTTTCACGATCAGGAACTCCTACCAGCTCTCCCTGATCGCCACGACTCCCTCCAAACATACAACTTTGTAATGACGCGAACGTCAAGAGGGAAAGATAGATTAATAAATGTGAGTTAAATGACTTATTCATAATTATTTTCCAATTTAGCTCCAATTTTCTATTAGATACCTGACTATTTTACCTAACTTTTAAACTAGTATTTTTATTTCTTTTATTCTTAATAAATTTTAATGATAACAATATTATTTAAAAAAATATCCACATCATTATTCAAATCTGAATCGTGGTGTCCTAATAATTGATGGTTCAAATACTTGTAATGCTGGGATTTTATAAGAAAGAAGTATTTCGTGTGATGTAGTTTCTTTTGCATTCTGTGCTTTTAAAGTATAATCAAATGCATAACCTAACCTTAATGATTTGTCCTTTAAAAGATTTACCCCTACAATCGCAATAGCTGCCTCCAGTTCCCTCATCGACAAACCTGTGTAAAACTTTTCATTAAAAGTAGCTATAACACTTGATTCTATCGAAAATGTATTCATATCAGACTTTACAATTGCAGATGGTGTAAGTTTAACAGTTCTCGTTAAATCAAGATTTACCCCTGCTAAAAACGTATAATGACTTTCCAGTTCGTTAAAAGAAATATTCGTGCCATAATTGAAATTTGATCTATTTAAATGGCTAATACTCATTCCTGTAAAAAATTTATCATTTACATCTTTATAATAAATTCCTGCTCCAAAGTCACTCACCATTTGACTCTCTCTCCCACTCAATTGCTGATACAATGGTTCATTTACTGGATCTGTAAATCTCAGCTCATCCACATTTAATTGTTGATTATAAAAACCTCCTCGTACCCCAATTGCTATAATTCCTCTAGATACTTTGATTTGATATGCTAAAGAAAGCTGGGCTTCTTGATTTGTAACAGGTCCTATTTTATCATTTACAAAATGCAATCCTACTCCCAAGTTATACTTTTCAAACGGCATGCTAATACTTGCAACTTGTGTTGTTGGGGCTCCTCCATCGTCAAAACTTCCTTCATAACCCAACCACTGTGACCTATGTATTACACTAAATTCAATTTGCCTAGTATTAATTCCAGCTGCTGCAGGATTCAGATAAAGCTGATTGAACATATATTGACTAAACTGGGCATCCTGTTGAGCGTGTAAAAAATCTGTAGCAAGAAAAAAGTTTACTACTAAAGTTAAAAAGTAAATCTTTGACCTATTCATAAAGGTTGAGGTTGCATTAGTTAATACTTATAATTAAATACAATTGAAAAAAGTTTATTGTGGTAAAAGATTCTAATTTGTAATTTAAAAAAATAACTTTCAACCATTCTTGAAGTATAAAAATGTAGTATTTTACCCTTATTTACACAATTACATTAAAAAATAAAAGCATGAATCATCAACAGAAGCAATATTACCTTAATACAACAGGAATGAAACATGTAAGAACAAATACAAATCTATAATTAACAGATGAAACATTTTGCTTCTGAAAATGTAATTGTTCACTAAAAAAAAACCATGTGTTTAAAAAAGCACATGGTCTAAAATTAAAAAATATTTTGAATTGTTATTAATCAATTTTATTTGCTTTCCTTATATAAAGCTCAATTGCACCAGTCATTGAAGGAGCATTTGGCAGTGGAGCCTCTATATCAAGATACAAATCATGATCTCTAACCGCTTGAGCTGTAGTTGGACCAAATGCAGCTATTCTTGTTTCATTTTGTTTAAAGTCCGGGAAATTAGCAAATAATGACGAAATACCAGATGGACTGAAGAAGGCAATAATATCATAGTTAACATCGGCTAAGTCCGAGAGATCACTAGCTACCGTTTTATAAATAACTGCTTCACTTAACTTATAAGCATTCTCTTCCATAAATTCAGGAATATCACCCTTTCTTATATCTGAGCAAGGGAATAAAAACTTCTCATCTTTATGCTTTTTAATAACATCTAACAAATCTTTAGCTGTTTTCTTACCAGTAAATATCTTTCTTTTACGAATTACTATATACTTCTGTAAATAGTGAGCAGTTTGCTCAGAAATACAGAAATACTTCATATCACTTGGGATTTCTATCTTCAGCTTTTTTGCAATAGAAAATAAATGGTCAATTGCATTACGACTTGTGAAAATTATAGCAGTATGATCAAGAATATTTATTTTTTGTTTTCTGAATTCTTTTACATCAACTGGTTCAATTTCTATAAACTGCCTAAAATCTACTTTTAAATTGTACTTTGTAGCCAGTTGATAATATGGTGAATTAGGATTAGAAGGCTTCGGCTGTGAGACCAAGATTGATTTTACTTCTTTAAGGTTTTCATTGCTAAGTTTCTGTTGAGCTATCTTACCCATATTTCCTTTTTTTTTACAAAAAATATTAAAAACTAAATTTAGAGTAACCTTAATATTATGGCTGCCGGAATAAATTCAGTGATGCAAAAATATGAAATTAAATACACTTTTTTAAATGATATTATACTATAAATCCTAAAACTGACAAGAATTGATATCAATAAAAAAACATAATACAGAGCATTTAGGATGAATGATTCACTTATAAAGTGAGGATAAAAAGAATGGATGATCGTAATAAGAAAAAGTATAGTAAAAAGAAATTGCGTAACTACAATATACTCGTTTATATGAATATTAATCTCACTTTTTAGGTTGTAAAGTTTACCTGCCACATTAATTAAAACTATCTTCAAAAAAAATAAACTTAATAAGAGAAAAAATGAAGATACTATCTTCTCATTTACTGAGAAAATAGAACTAAAGTTTTCAAAAAGTGCAGATGCAACTTGGAAAAATACAATTTCTGATTTCTCTATATTTATAAGAACTACTACAACTACTAAAGCTGAATAAAAAACGAAAAGTATAATATCTGTAACACTTATTTTCGTCTCTTCTTTTAATTTCTTTTCAAAGAAAAAAGATAAGAATGCTGATGGAAAAAAAAGATAAAACAATGGGTTATCTGTCCATTTTACCATTAATAGCATTGAGCTTATTCCTAAAATCAATAATAAATAACTAGTATTTTCAAAAGGTAGTTGAAACCTGTAAATACCACTTTGTAAATTTTCTTCTGCAAAGTGGTAATCACCGGATAATTGAGCATCAACATCCGTGATTATCACATTCGGTGGTTTATTAAAACTATTTTTTGTGTGTAAAGAAATAAAAATACTTTCTTCTATTGACCCTACATCAGTAATTTTTTTTACGGGAATCTGTACCTCTCCTCCTTTATTATCTAAACTATAATAAAGCTTATTATTGATAAAAACATCAACTTGTGACTCATAATTAATTGCTAAGTTCTTGTCTTTATAATGACTTAAATAAATATATAAAGATAGAGCTTTAACATCTTTATGAACTTCTGGAATGTAAGGAATATAGATTTTTTCTTCCCAATCATAAATAAGCCATTCATCATCCAAAGGAACAGCATTTTGAGTTATGCTTTGTGCAATTAATGAAGTTGAGAAAAATAAAAAAAATAATATTAGAGAATTATACTTCATACTATTCTAAAAAATCGCTTTATAGCCAAAATGAAATCTGGAATTATCAAAAAATTTGGATGTTTTATCTTCTTTTCCGAACCCGAAAGCTAATAATAGATTACCGTTTTTAATCGTAAGATTTAAACCTGCGCCTAAACCTATTGGAATAGAATTACTACTATTATATTTTTCTCTAATATAGGCAATGTCATTAAAAATAAATAAATATGATTGGTCTGCCATATTTACTCTAATTTCATTATTCAAGATTAAAAATTCATCCGCAAAAAAAATATTTTCTGAGAATCCTCGAATAGAATAAATACCTCCAGCCCTAAACATTTCTGATTTATATACATGAGCTCCACCTATAAGCCCAAAATTGATATTATTTACCAGTGTGAAATTACGGTTTAAAGTAGTATACTTTTGTAAATCAGCCTTTAAAATATATCTTAAATTTTCTCCTGACAATGTATCCGTAGAGACCAAATACAACTTCCTTTTACCTAAATAAACCGAAAAGTTTGCTCTCCAGCCACTAGATGGATATAGAATGTTATTTAATGTGTGTCTTAGAAAACTAATGCCAAACATCTTCGAAGAAATTTTAGCATTACCACTAGGCAAATTATCTAAAGTTGTACTCTCTTCATCCAGATTAATATGACTTTTACTCAAATACGAAAAACTAATTTCACTCTTTGCGGTCAATCTTTGAGAAAAACCCAGTTCCCAAGATAAATTCCTGAATGTGCTGTCTTCTTGTAAAGAATTAAGTTGAAAATTTAAATCCAAACCAGAATTAACAAAATTGGGGTGGCTATAACCTAAATTGTAAACTGGAGAAGCTTGTTTTACTCTTTGCCAATTAAAAAGTAATTCTTTACCGGAGCCAAAGGGGTTATATAGTTTGAAATCTAGCTGACCTGTTAAAGACACTTTACTATCTGAAGATGAGTTTGTTGCCAACCCTAATACTCCATCAAAAGAATTAACCTTTTCTTCTTTTAAATAAAGTACCACAACAGCCTTATCGTAATCAAAAATAATATTGGGCTCTTTTGTTAAAGATAAATAAGGTAATTCGTCTATATTACTCTTTATCTCATCTATCTTTTTTTGACTAAAAGGCAATTGAATATTTTCTGAATTTGATGTTAACTCTAAATACCTAGCCAAAAACTTTTTTTTAATCCTAACATCACCGTAAACCTGTAGACTATCAAAAACTATTAAAGTTCCTGCCTGATATTTACAGTAACTAACTATTTCATCATTTAAAATATTTGTGTTAATAAAAGATATGCTGGCGAAAGGATGTCCACTATTTTCCGACTCAGAAATAATTCTGTCTTTAAAAGCTAATAACTCATCTGAATGAAGCTTTAAATTTCCTAAGCTATCAGGCTTATAGCCAGACTTAATCAACAATTCTGCAGGAATTTCTTTAACTTGAAGTGTAACTTTTAAAGGAGAGGTTTTCTTAGTGGAATCATATTCTCGAATATTTTTTCCATTTTTTGTGAGTGTGTCCTCTTTATTGATAAAGCTATATAATTGCTCTTCAGCCTCAAATTTACCTTGTGAATAAAGAGGTGAAAGAAAAAAAATCTTATCAATTAAGAAAAATAAAAAAGTAAATTTTAAAAAGAATGACACATCCACTCAATCAGGTTAAAAAATAACATGAATGAAGAACGTCTTCCAAATATTAATATTGACAAAAAATAGCGATAATTAGCCTTGGGCTAAAACTTCTGAAATATCTGTACGATAAGCTTGAAATGCAGGTATAACCGCAGTAAACACACCTAGTAATGCAGTTGCAACAAACACATAAATTTCTTCATTTAAGATAACACTACCAGTAATTCCCGCTTTTTGTCCTTCTTCAACGAGTGTACCGATTACTTCTAAAACAGCATGGCCCAACAACAATCCTAAAACACCACTCAAAATACTTATTAAAACGCCTTCTACAATTACTAAAATAAACAACGTAGCTCTAGAAGATCCTAATGATCTCATTACAGCTAAGTCGTACTTTCTTTCCTTCAATGCATTATAAAGAGCGATAAAGATGCTTAGAACCGCAATAAATACCATCAAATACGCAAACCAAGTAAGCATGTCCACTCCAATTCCCATAATAGAAAACAATCGTGCTATTTCAAAAGCAGGTGAGGCAGCTTGCATATTAGTTTGTTGATTAATTATTCTAGGCATGGTGATCGCCGCCATTGGGCTCTTAAATTTCACCAACATAGATGTAATTTCACTATCATCATCCCCTTTAGGAAATCCTGCAAGAACTGGATTCTGAGTTGTCAAGCTATCATTATTAGTACGTAATTTTTCTTCTGCATGAATGTGATCTCCTTCATGATTCTCTTTTGTATGTTCCTCTTCCTCTGCATGTTCGTGTACATTCCATACACTTTCTATATTTGTTAGTATAAGATTGTCAAGCACTGAATTTGAAAATGAAAGTATGCCAGCTACTTTGTATTTAGCCTCTTCATGATCATTACCTACAGCTTCTCCCATACCATGAGCCCCATAAAATGTTTCTCCAACTTTTAATTGTAACTTTTCAGCAACTGCACTGCCTAATGTTACTTCCATAGGCTCTTCCCACAACTTGCCAGAAGCAATTGTTGCACTATAGTGCTCAACATATAAATGATTAGTTCCTATAATTCTGAAAGACTCATAGCTATCTCCTAATGCCAATAGAATTGCCTTCTTTACCATTGGATTTGAAGCTAACTTCCGTGCTTCACTTAAAGAAATGTTACCTGTTGGAAAATCGATATGAAAAATATTACAGAGAACTAATTGCAAAGGACTACCTTTCGCTCCTATAACTAAATCTATCCCTTTTGCATTTTTACTAAGTTTTTCTTCCAGCTGATTACTTAATAAAATAAGAATAACAATAATGGCTATACCTAGTGAAAGTATTAGGAGGTTTAAAGTTGTATTTAACGGCTTAGCCTTTAGGTATTTCCAGCTGATTAAAGGGAGATTCATAATTAAGATTAAATTTTCACCCGAAATTAAAAGAGTTCTTTTATTGTATGAAGTAGTATCTATATTTTTTGAAACCTATTGAAAAAAAATCCCCACTCTGTAATTAAAGTGAGGATCTTTTTCTTTATAATCACATTCCTTTCAATAGCATTACTGCATTTTGCATCATTCTGGAAGGGCCTCTCCAAAACATTCTATACTGAGTATTATCCAACATTAATACTACTTTGCCTTTCCCCATAGGCACTACTACATTGTTAGCTTTCCCTTTTAAATGTTCAAGATTTTCTTTAGATGCATAGCCAGAAGCCAAGATATTCGAAATGTCCATATCGTAATATCCTACAGTTTGTATACCCGCTGCTGGCTCAAAACCATCATTGCCAAACTTTAATGAATACAATTTATCTGTCATTCCAAATGCTAGAGGGTTTGTGTTATCAATAATTGTATTTAAGGCAGTACCCGGAATTCTTTTTAATCCATTGTAATCTGTTAAATCCTTATATTTTACAAACTTTGCTACATCTGATGAGTCTTTAGGCATTTCAGCAAGTTCTACATTGGTGAAACCAGAGTGTTTTGAAGTAAAAAATGTACTAGCGTTTTCTGTTGCAATTAATACTCCTCCACTTTGAACCCATTGCTTAATATCTTCAATAGCTTCGGCATCAAATACCTCTTTCAAATTATTAGGAGACGCACCAGGCATTATCAAAACATCATAATCAAACAAATTTGCACTTCCATAGCGTCTACCAAACTGAGAAAGACTACTCTGTGAAAGGCTACTTGCTCTAATTTTAGATATTGGTAACTCAGTATCTTGATCAAATAAAAACCAAATTTGCCCAGCTGTATAAGAATTAAATGGATTATCTACCAACATAGCCACTTTAGGCTGTTTAACTGGTCTCATATTTCCAGAACCTAAGTCAAGACCCGTTAGCATTCTGCCTGTATCAAAACCATCGATAGTTACATTTGCCTTTTTTGCAATTTCCTGCATATCTGCTTCTATATCCTCTTTCTTTTCCAGATTTCTACCTATCAAAACTACAAGAGTACCTTCATAAAAAGTCTTTTTGCCGTCACTAAACTTTTTACTTGCAGAGCGAACTTTATATCCCATTTCCCAAAGCATACTTAAAGCTTTAGGTGCAAACCTTTGCTTCCATTCAATTACATAGGCATAAGCAGCATCAGGATTGTTAACTCCAGAAGGGAGTGCAGGCTTTTCAGTAACAGCTTCTGTTTGAACATTTAAGGCTTGTGCACTTGTAAAAGCTTCTAAATTATAGGCCAGTGGAGCAGACCAAGTTGCCATATCGTACATCACTGAGTCTTCAATCTCCATTTGTCTTTCAAAAATGGTATGAATAAATAGATGTTTAGGCTGATTGGCAGAAATAATGTAAGTACCAGTAGAAAAAGTTTTAGATTCGGACTTTCCAGTTCTGTAATTTGTAAAACCAGATTTCGACGAAATATTTTGAGTTGTTTTTTCCACTTTTACTCCATGTCTCAATAAAGTACCAATCAACTCATATAAATAGCTACTGTTATCATCAGGTAGAATGTAACTTTTATTAGACGATTTACTATTCGCAGGATTTAAAGCATTATAAAAATATTGCTTAAATATTTCTTTTCTTTCAACTACCTTTTTAATTGTAGCCAAAGAAGTTTGATAGTGATCAAATATTTTTTGCCTAAGTCTCAAGATATAACCATCCTCTGTTTCTATGGCTCTACCTGACCCAATTCCACCTTGTTCTGTTAACATACCAATCGCTCCCATTACTGATGGATAACTCGAACCATAACCAGGATAAAAGAAATCAAAAGCTTCTCTGGTAAAATACATGATGTTATGCTTATTAAAAGCTTCGATATTGGCTTTACCAATTGTATCTGCTAGTACTTCATATTGATCTGGCAATAATTTATTTCTTGGAGTAGTACCTGGAACAGTAAAATAATTATTATTATAACCCTGCTCATGATAATCTGTATGCACCTGTGACATCCACTCCTGATAAACTGAAGCATGTCCTCTAGATTCTGGGTGTACACCCCAAACCCAATCTCTATTTAAATCGAACCAATAATGATTTGTTCTCCCATTTGGCCAAGGAGCATCATGCTCTAATTCATAAGGATCTGTAGCAACTACATTGCTCTCAGCAGATTTATACCAATAGACGAACCTATCTCTTCCATCTGGATTAATACACAGATACAATACCATTACAGCATTATCTAATAAGTTGGCGGTTCCCTCATCAGTTGCAGCAACTAAACGATACGCTACTTGCATCGCAGCCTCTGTACTTGAAGCTTCATTACCATGTATATTATAACTGTAAGAAATTATTACCGGATCATTTTTTATATAATCTTCGGCCTCACTAGAAGGGGTATTTATAGGATCAGCAAGCTTCAAATTATTTTCTCTTATTTCCTCAATACGTTGTTGATTTTTTTCTGAAGTGATTACCATATAAACTAATGGCCTATCTTCATAAGTTTTTCCATATTCATGAACAGTAATCTTTGAAGAAGATGCTGCCAAAGCATTCACATATGCTACTGACTGATGATATATGGTATAAGTTTCACCTAACTCATATCCTAAAAAGTCTGCAGGAGATTGAATATCCTCATCAAAAGTTATTTCAGGATCAAAAGCAAAACGTTCTGGTATTAAATTAAGCTTTTGAGCTGTAGTCTTTGAATAAATCAAGCCCACTAATAAAAAAAATAAGCTAATTCGTAGTATTCTATACATCTAATAGTAATTTAAAATTGACCTTTGTTATTATAATAAAGCAAAAATACAATTTATTCTTAGTATTATTAAATAAACAGAGAGATTCATTACTACTTAAAGTATGCATTTTATAGGTATCGATGGATGTAAAGCGGGATGGTTTTGCATTTCTTTTGACGAAAACCAGAATTGGGAAGCTAATATATTCTCCTGTATATCAGAAATCTTTAATTATTATAAAGAAATTAAAGTTGCTTTAATTGATATGCCAATTGGATTACCTCATAAAACTAAAAGAAGCTGTGATATTGAAGCAAGAAAACTTTTAACAAGGAGAAGGTCTTCAAGTGTATTTCCTATTCCCTCAAGAAATGCCATTTATGCAAAAACTTATTTAGCTTCTTGCCAGAAAAATGTAGTTGATCTTGGTGTAAAAGTCTCTAAACAGACATGGAATATCTGTAATAAGATAAAAGAAGTGGATCAATATATATCAAAAAACATTGATGCTGTAAAGGTATTAAAAGAAGCACATCCAGAACTCAACTTTACAGCTTGGAATAATCAAAAACCAATGTTATGCAATAAAAAATTAAAAGAAGGGGAAATAGAAAGATTAATGATATTACAAAAGAACTTAAATGCTACTAACGAAATAGTAAAATATTCAATGGAAGAATATAAAAGAAGTCAATTAACTAAAGATGATATTTTAGATGCAATGATTTTAGCATTAACTGCTTTGCATTATCCTAATATTGCATCTATTCCAGAAAATGAAGAATATGACGTAAAAGGATTAAAAATGGAAATTGTATTCTATAGGAAATAAAAAAACCTGCTCAGCAGCAGGTTCTTTTATTAATATATATCTAAATGTATTATTTCTTTCTTCTTCCACCTTGTCTTCCGCCTCTACCACCTGGTCTTCTGTTTCCTCTCTTGTTCTGGTTTCCTTGATCACGTCCCTCACTAGAACCACCAAGATCAACATTTGCACTTAGATCAGGCTTACCATAAATCTCTCCTTTAAAGATCCATACTTTTACACCGATTTTTCCATAGATAGTTTGAGCTTCTACAATTGCATAATCGATGTTAGCACGAATAGTGTGAAGTGGAATTCTACCTTCTTTATAAGTTTCATCTCTTGCCATCTCAGCACCACCAAGTCTACCTGAAACTTTAATTTTGATACCTTGAGCTCCCACTCTCATTGAATTAGCAATTGCTTGTTTCATTGCTCTTCTGTAAGAAACACGGTTGCTAATTTGTTGAGCTACAGATTCTCCAACTAGTTTAGCATCAAGTTCAGGTCTTTTAATCTCAAAGATATTGATCTGAACATCCTTACCAGTTAGTTTCTTTAACTCTTCTTTTATTTTATCAACCTCAGCACCTGCTTTACCGATAACAACACCAGGTCTTGCAGTATGAACTGTAATTGTAAGACGCTTTAGAGTTCTTTCGATTACAATTCTAGAAATACCCGCTCTTGGATTAGGGATACGAGCACTGATATATTTCCTGATCTTTTCGTCTTCAACAAGTTTTGAAGCAAAATCTTTACCTCCGAACCAGTTTGATTCCCATCCTCTGATGAATCCTAGTCTAAGGCCAATTGGATTTACTTTTTGTCCCATGAATAAATCTTGATTATATTTTAATCTTTGTTTTCGTCTTCAACTACCGCTTCTGATACACCTTCATCAGAAGTATCGTTCAGAGAATCAACTATTAGAGTTACGTGGTTTGAACGCTTTCTAATTCTATGTGCTCTACCTTGTGGTGCAGGTCTAAATCTCTTAAGAGTTTTACCTTGAGTAACATAAACTTCTTTCACGTACAAATCGGCATCTTCAATTGAAGCATCAGGGTTTTTATTTTCCCAGTTAGATATAGCAGACAGCAATAATTTCTCAATATACTGTGCTCCAGCTTTCGATTCAAATTTTAATATATTGAGGGCAGTGCTCACTTTTTTGCCTCTGATAAGGTCTACAACAAGACGCATCTTACGAGGGGCAATACGAACATTTCTCAATATGGCTCTTGCTTGTTCCATTTTTTAAATATTCTTTATCTTTTCTTATCTTTTTTAGCAATGTGACCTCTAAAGTTCCTAGTTGGAGCAAATTCACCCAACTTGTGACCTACCATGTTCTCAGTAACATATACTGGAATAAATTTATTTCCATTATGCACTGCGAAAGTATGTCCGATGAAATCAGGAGAAATCATTGATCTTCTAGACCAAGTTTTAATCACTGATTTCTTTCCACCCTCGTTAATTGAATCTACCTTTTTCTCAAGGCTGAAACTTATATAAGGCCCTTTCTTTAATGATCTAGCCATATCTTAATTATTTTTTACCTTTTTTACCTATTATTAATCTGTCAGAATACTTATGAGGCGATCTGGTTTTCTTACCTTTTGCATAAAGACCAGTTCTAGATCTAGGGTGTCCACCTGAAGATCTACCTTCACCACCACCCATTGGGTGATCAACTGGGTTCATAGCAACACCTCTAACTCTTGGTCTTCTACCTAACCATCTCTTTCTACCAGCTTTACCTAACTGCTCATTCATATGATCACTGTTAGATACAGTTCCGATTGTTGCATAACAAGTAGCTAACACCATTCTTGTTTCGCCTGATGGTAACTTAAGAGTTACATACTTACCAGTTCTACCAAGTAACTGAGCATATCCACCTGCACTTCTTACCATTGCAGCACCTTTTCCAGGTCTTAATTCAACATTATGAATAATAGAACCTACTGGAATCTTACCTAATGGTAATGCATTTCCAACTTCTGGAGCAACACCCTCACCAGTAATAATTTTCTGCCCTACTTTTATCCCCTCTGGTGCTAAGATATAAGTTTTCTCACCATCTTCGTACTGAATAAGCGAAATGTATGATGTTCTGTTCGGATCGTATTCTACTGTTAATACCTCAGCACTTACATCATGCTTAGCACGCTTAAAATCAATAATACGGTATCTTCTTTTATGACCACCACCCCTGTATCTCATGGTCATTTTACCGGTGTTATTTCTACCTCCGGATTTTTTTATCGGCGCGAGTAATGACTTTTCAGGTTTGTCTGTAGTAATTTCACTGAAAGTCGGAGCAATTCTGAATCTTGTTCCAGGAGTTATCGGCCTTAATTTCTTTACTGCCATTGCTTAAATCTTTGAAATATTTATTACTTAGAGGAAATTAAACATTATCGTAGATATCTATAATCTCTCCTTCGGCAAGTTTTACTATAGCTTTCTTCACGTCAGAGCTCTTTCCTGAAATAAAACCTGCTTTAGTGTAGCGAACTTTAGATTTACCTAGATAATTCATAGTGCGTACTTGTTCAACAGTTACACCATACTTACCCTCTACTGCTTCTTTTATCTGAATTTTATTTGCCTTTATATCTACCACAAATCCATAAACACCTGATTCGTTAAGTGCAGATACTTTCTCTGTGATGATAGGCTTTTTTAATATTTGCATAACTTAAATATTTTAAAAGTTTGAAAACTTCTCAATAGAATTTTCAAATACCAACAACTGATCTGCATTCATGATATCATAAGTATTTAGGCTATCAACCGTAGTTACTTTAGATTTAGGCAGATTTCTTACTGACAAAATGATTGATTTATCAGCTTCTGGTAAAACTAGTAGCACTTTTTTACCCTCAAAATTAAGACTCTTCAGTATTGAAGCATATTCTTTAGTTTTCGGAGCATCTAATGTAAAGTCTTCAAGAATTGCTATTGAAGATCCACTAGCTTTATATGAAAGAGCTGATTTTCTAGCTAATTTTTTAAGCTTTTTGTTTAGCTTAAAGCTATAATCTCTTGGTTTTGGACCAAATACTCTACCACCACCTCTAAAAACAGGAGATTTAATACTACCAGCTCTGGCAGTACCAGTTCCTTTTTGTTTTTTAAGTTTCTTGGTTGATCCAACTATTTCTGCTCTTTCCTTAGATTTATGAGTCCCTTGACGTTGATTAGCAAGAAACTGCTTTACGTCTAGGTATATGGCATGATCATTTGGCTCTATACCAAAAACTGAGTCTGGTAAACTTACTTTTTTACCTGTCTGACTTCCGCTTTTATCAAAAACTTCCAGTTCCATTGCTTAGATTACTTTTCGATATATACATAAGAATTTTTCGCACCCGGAATTGCACCAGTAACTACTAGTAAATTTTGTTCCGGATATATTTTAATTACTTTAAGGTTTTCAACCTTAACTTTATCATTCCCTTTTCTACCAGCCATTTTTAAGCCTTTAAAAACTCTCGCTGGATAAGAACAAGCACCAATAGCACCTGGGTGTCTTTGACGGTTATGTTGACCGTGTGTAGACTGGCCAACACCACCAAAACCATGACGCTTTACAACACCTTGAAAACCTTTACCTTTCGAAATTCCTGTTATATCAACAAAATCTCCAAGAACAAATACATCTTCGATAGTGATTACATCACCAGCTTTGTATGCTGAACTATCAAAATCTTTGAATTCTTTTACTTTTTTCTTAGGCGCAGTACCTGCTTTGCTGAAGTGTCCCGCTAAAGGACTGGGAGTGTTTTTCTCTTTTTTGTCTTCAAACCCTAACTGAACTGATGTATAACCATCAACATCAGCGGATTTTACCTGAGTAACGACACATGGCCCAGCTTGAATAACTGTACATGCCATGTTTTTACCATTCTCATCATAAATGCTGGTCATTCCGACCTTCTTACCAATAATTCCGGGCATCTTTATAATCTTTACTTTTGCAGCGGTTGTAACAAACAACTTACTGATTACTTCGATAAAAATATGTGTGAACTTCGCTGCAATACCTTTAAGCCACTTACATATTTCCCTCTTAAAAGGAGTGCAAAAGTAGTAATTAATTTATTGTAAGCAAACCGTACACTAAAAATAAGTGATTGTTTTTTAAGTTTTAGTAAATTTTATAGCTTGTTGAGACAATATTTTTATAAAGAGAGACTAAAAATCACTTTTTCCCTCCAATTAATATTGTTAAGTAGATTTTATTCCTACAGATTATGCACTTTAGTTTAAGTGAACTAAAGCCTCTTCTACTTTAGTAACTTTCACCGCTTTGTAAGGAGCTATAATCTTCTGTAGGTGATTTTGCTCACCTAAATAAAATACTTGAAGTTTTTTTCTATACTTTATTAACTTCCTTAAAAATACAGGAATATTTCCCAATTCTTCTGTTTCGTTTAACTCTAGTATTACTATAAGCTTTTCGCTCTCATCAAGCAGCTTATTTATATAAGTTAATAATGTGGAGTCAGAATAGTTATCAAAATCAATAATTTCAAACTCTGGGAACAACAGTTTCAACTCAGTTTGTTGCTGAAAGTTAAAATTCCATGGCTCTCTCTTACTAACCGAAATACTTATTACTGTTTTCACTTTTTAATTAATAATTTTTTAGTTGAAACAGCATGATTACTTAATATTCTCAATATATATAGCCCTTCTGGCCAACTTGATACCTTTATTATTTTATCTTCATTGGCATTAAGTTCTACATTCTCCAAAATTAACTTACCATCGTTTGCATAGATATTTAGAAATCCATTTACAGTTGAACTGATATTAAATGAACTAACGGCAGGGTTTGGAAAAACCACAATAACATCATCATCCAACTCATCTTCTATTCCACTCACTATGTCATCATCTTCCACTTTTGTATTTTTCAAATAGCGAAGTCCGCCAGCTTCTGTACCTAAAATAATATCTTTTCCAAATACCACAGGATAAATACCTGTACCAAAGTAGTACTCGACATATACTTTATTGGTACTATCGTAAATAGTATCTTCGATTGTTGTAAAAGTAGTTTCTATCTCATTCTGAAAGTTTGGATAGATTCTTAACTCTCCAGAGCGATCTCCGGTAATTAATTCTAAACTTCCGTCTCCATCTAAATCAGCAGTTTCTAGACTTAACTCTCTTCGAAGGTTGTTGTATGTAATTCCACCAAAACCATCTATCGGATCTTCAAAAACTAGATTGCCTGAGTTTCTATAGTATGAAAGAACTCCTCCCTGAAACTTACCTAATAATATATCTATCTCCCCATCTTTATCTACATCTGTAAAATGTACCTCATCCAGTCTATTTACAGTAAATCCAAGTTTTACTATCTGATTTGTACTATAATCTAATGGCTCACTTTCAGATGTTGCTCTATTAAGCATATACCTGATTGATAATGATGTTCCTGATTGATAAGCTGTATAAGCTAAATCTTGCAAACCGTCTCCATCTATATCTGCAAACTGAATTTTTAACTCTGTATAAGCGAACTTAGATAGCCCCAAATAATCCTCATCTTTTAGTTCGAAAACAGGTTGTTCATCTGTACCTGTGTTTTCATATAAGAACAGTGTTGCATAAAAATTCCCATTATTCATTCTGCCTTTGTTGGCAACAAATAAATCCAGATCACCATCTCCATCTTCATCTGCTACTGCCGGGCTCGTGCCTTCGCCCAAATCCAGCATATTATCTTGCAAAAAATTCTTCTGAACTAGTGTAAACTCAGCAGTATCGATTCCAGTATTTTTGTAATACCAAATAGAATTAGAGAAATCAACTTCATTTAAATCATTAGAAAAAATATTAGGACTTACTATTAAATCCTCTTTGCCATCATAATCTACATCCTCATAATAGCTCCCAGGAAAAATCATGTCTATTGGTGCATCTGTTGGGAAGTCTAAATCATAATCTTCAAAAAGTACAGACTCTGAAGTTCCTTTATTTGTTACTGCAACCAGATTTGTACAATCTACCTCGCCTATATACAAATCCTGATCACCATCATTATCTTTATCAAATAATAATAAAGCTGAACCTGCATGTTCTATTGCTGCGACTCTACAAGATGAACCTCCATCAAAAAAATAGTCTAGGCAGTTTCCACACTCATACAAATTCCCCCATTTATCAGTAACTTTTTCATAAATTAAACTATCAGCAGTTCCATAGGTTTCCATACTTAGGTTTTGGTGAAACTCTATTGACCCCCCAAATGAAGGCACAAAATTGAAAATATCCAGATCGCCATCATTATCTACATCTACAATTGCAGGAATATCTGTAATATCTACTTTCAGGTTTATCTGTGAACCTGAAAAGCCCAATGTTCTTACAACATCTTTAAAAAGCTCCCAAGTTATTTTCCCATTACTAAAACCCTTATTCTTATAAACTGTAATACCCGAACTAGCTCCAGTAAATAAATCTTTAAACCCATCTCCATCAAAATCTTTTAAAAGTACCCAGTAGTTTACCTCAGGAAATTGTGTTTCTAAATAGGGTGCATATTTAAGTGTATCATTAGAATTAAGAAAAGTACTTAGCTTATAGGTTGTCCTGTCATAAACTAAAACATCTTCGACACCATCATTATCTAAATCAATCTTACTTATTTGAGCAGCATTTAACCCTCCTGCCCACGCATTAAAATAATTTTCACCCTCCTTAACTATTTCTATGGAATCGCTAAGAGTAAAAGTAAACGACTGAGCATAAATGCTGTTTGCGTAAAAAATAAGTAGAAGTAAAAATAAACGGGTAATAAGTTTCATAGCTAATTCATTTATCGGTCAATACTCTTAAGAAAGAGACAATCGCTTTTCGTCAAAGGTTCGTAACCAGTGTATTTTTAATATCGTAAAGTTAATTCAAACCAATTGTTGATTTGTATGAAACTATATTTTATCAGGAAGATAATTTTGTTAACAACTCTTTTATCCTCTACACTATTCATAAGCTCTTGCGACGACTTAAATATTTTCTCATCATTTAAAGAGCGTTTAGAAGGTAGATGGTACTTTGAAAAAGTGACATACCAGAAAGACTTTAGTTTTAAAGTAGAAAATATCACTAGTGAATATGACGACGTATACTTCGAATTTGATAAAAACAGAGATGTAACAGTTGAGTACATTGATGCTGACGGTAACCTAGTTCATATTGATGGGCAATGGGATAGGCAGTACGAAACAGATTGTGATGCATTTGACGATGATGATGAATGTGATGACATCAGCATATTACAGATTGCTCTTATGCAAAATGGCCCGTTACCTGTAAGCAATTATTCTTGGGAAGTAATTACTCTAAACTCGAATAAGCTTGTAGTTACAGAAAATACAATTAATGGACGAATAAAGTATAGATTGAGAAAAGAATACTAAAAAAACAGAAAGCCATCTGATTTAGCTCAGATGGCTTTTTATTTTAATAATGATGATCTAATATTTATGCCTTACTAGCAGACTCTATGGCTTGTTTTAAATCTGCAATTAAATCTTCAGTATCTTCGATACCAACACTTAAACGGATTAAGGAATCGCTTAAGCCAGATTTTTTGCGCTCTTCTGGTGGAATACTAGCGTGTGTCATTGATGCAGGATGACCACAAAGAGATTCTACACCTCCTAGCGATTCTGCTAAAGCAAAAAGATTAAAATTCTCTAATGTTTTAATGGCTGTAGTTACTTTATCATCTTTTAAGGTAAAAGAAACCATTCCACCAAAATCTCTCATTTGCTTCTTAGCAATTTCATAGCCTTTATGAGACTCTAAACCCGGATAATACACTTTACCAACCAAAGGATGCTGCTCAAGAAACTCAGCTACTGCTTTTCCATTAATGCAATGCTGTCTCATTCTTAGATGTAGTGTCTTTATTCCTCTTAAAACCAAAAAACAATCTTGAGGACCAGGAGTGCCACCAGCCGCATTTTGTAAAAACTTGTAAGACTCATACAACTTCTCATTATTGGTAATGATAGCTCCCATTACAGTATCTGAGTGGCCACCAAGGTATTTTGTAACTGAGTGCATCACGATGTCTGCACCAAGATCAAGCGGGTTTTGCAAATATGGAGTAGCAAAAGTGTTATCTACTGTAAGCAATACTTCATGCTTTTTTGTGATAGCAGCAATTTTTTCAATATCTATCACATTCATTAATGGATTTGTAGGTGTCTCTACCCATACCATTTTAGTTTTATCTGTTACATATTGTTCTACAGATTCAGCTTCTGCCATTGGCACAAATATGAACTTAATGCCAAATGGTTGAAAAACCGTAGTAAACAAACGATAAGTACCTCCATACATATCATTCGTACAGATAACTTCATCTCCCGGTCTTAGGGTTTTCATAATGGTATCTGTAGCTGCTAAACCTGTTGCATAACACAAACCATATTTGCCATTTTCTAATGCAGCCAAACTTGCTTGTAAAGCATCTCTTGTTGGGTTTTGTGTTCTGGCATACTCATAACCTTTATGTTTACCCGGTGACTCCTGCACATAAGTACTAGTTTGGTAAATCGGTGTCATAATCGCACCTGTAGTTGGGTCTGGTTCTACACCGGCATGCACTGCTTTGGTTCCAAATTTCATATATGTAATCTTTTGTCTTTTTAAATCCAAATAAAAATATATTTGTAAAAGTCCATAAAAAAAGAGCTATCTCAAAAAATCAACTCTCTTAAAAGAAAAGTTCAAATTTTCTGAAATAGCTCTTATACTTTATGAGATATTGCTTTAGATTCTTTTTCTAATTTCAGTTTTTCCGCCAATCCAACAGCCAACATCAATTGAATCACCTAGTTTCATACCTGCTGTATGTATTTCTTCCATTGATGGGAATTGCTTCATTGCACTTGACATTTTGCCATTGGCACCTGCAATAGAGTAAGCATCATAAGCAGCAAGATATATTGCTCTAAATTTCACAGGGTTAGATTCGTTACAAACATTCCCTGAAGACATGTATAAATCTCCAATAAGTGTATAAGCCTTACTCTTGTTATCTGGAGACATTTCAGCAGCTTTTACCGCTGCCGCGCGAGCATCGCTCATTCTACCTAATACGCTATATAACTGAGCTTTTTCAAAATAGAACTCGCCTTGTTTTTCTTTGTCATCAGCATAAGATTCAATACCCTTATCGTACCATTCTAAAGCTTTGTCGTATTCTTTTGAGCTTGCATATTTTTTTGCAATAATACTCGCTAAGCCACCAGTTTTGTCCTCTTCATAAACTTTCTCTGCTGCTTGTAAAAATATTGGGGCATCGTAGCATTTTCCTTGTACCAGATACTTTAAAGTTTTTTTAGCTAATTCGTAATTATCTGGTTCAGCTTTTAACTTTTCTCCCATTCTCTCAGTAACCATCTCACAGTCTAACAGCTCATCCGGAATAAAGCCGTCTATCTGATCAGCTATTTTATTCCAGCTTTCAACTTCTTTAGCATCTGCTCCTTTCTTA
The DNA here is from genome assembly GCF_026250525.1 of Chondrinema litorale. GTDB lineage: Bacteria > Bacteroidota > Bacteroidia > Cytophagales > Flammeovirgaceae > Chondrinema > Chondrinema litorale. The sequence goes on along the minus strand of NZ_CP111043.1, from coordinate 3,147,506 downwards.
TTTTCATCAATGGTTGCACCTACTTTATCCAAGTAATCCATAAAAGTATCATCGTCTATCTTTTTACGCTTATACTGAGTATTGGCCATTGCCATTAAATAGAGCAAGTTATTTTTATAAGTATCTTTTCCATTTAATTCGTATATCTTAGTATACAAATCAAATAGCTCGTCGTAATGTGCTTCTTCTCTCTTTAAGAGATAACTATAAGCTTTTAAACCTTTTCTTTGAAGAACTTCAGCCTCATTACCAAAATAAGTAACTCTCTTATCTAATAAGCTTAAGAGCTTATCCTGATATTTAATTTTTTCTTCTTCAGTTTCAGCATTATCTACTAAATACTCATAAATTTTATAACCATTTACATACATGGTGTAAGTAAGGTATGGAATATTGGTGATCAACCAGTCGAGTGAAGGTTCGGCCTCTTTCCATGCATAGTCTCCGAAATTGTACCTATCGGAATACATGGCAAATTTCACCTTGCCTTCTTCTCTTTTATCACCCCAACAATAGCCTTGTTCATCACAATTTGTAGCATCAGGATGTGTACTCTGCATATCTGCCTGAGCTATCGCAAAATGTGCGGCTAATACAAAAACAATTGATTGAAACGCAATTTTCATATCTATTTTATCTAAATATAACTGGGAAATTTCCTATTTTTTGTTGCAAATCTATTTTATTGTATGGTATAAAAAATAAATGGTTGTGTTAATTACATCGAATTAAAATAATCTTTATTAGCGGTTAATATACCATTTGAAAATTCAATATTACTCTGTAAAAAGTACTATTTAAACGAAAATGGGTACAATTTCGTTTCGTAGCAATTCAAAAGGGCCTTGGTGCTTATTTACATTGTAGTTTTTACCTGTGCATACCATTACAAGCGATAGCTCTGGAATAATAAAAATATGCTGGCTACCATAACCCCATGCATAGTACAATTTAAATTGTTTAGAATAACAATTGATTGAGTCTATCCACCAGCAAAAACCATATTTTACAGCATCCTCTTTAAAATGAACATGTTCTTCTAATATCTCTGTAGCCCACTCAGAAGATACTATCTGTTCACCTTCCCATTTTCCTTTATTACTCACTAGCAATCCTATTTTTGCCATATCTATCGGACACATTTCTACATCGGCTAAAATGCTATTATCATTTATAGAGCGGTGATAATTAAAATCTGTAATACTTAATGGCTTGTAAAGATATTTGTAGGCAAATTCTTCATGAAGCATACCTGTAACTTCATTTAAAATGGCAGAAATAATTATAGGATTGGCACTACTGTACTGAAAAACTTCTCCCGGCTTATATAACATTGGCCTTCCTAAAGCAAATTCAATCCAGTTTCCACTCCATGCCAACATATTACTGTGGTTTTCTAAACTCTGGTAAGTTACTTCACCTTCGTTCCAGCTTAAACCGGCTGTCATTTCTAGTAAATGCCGAATGGTAATTTTATCTTTACCTTCAGACCAATCAATATTTTTATACCGAGAAAGATAATTTATAATGGGCTCATCAATACTTTTAATAAAGTCTTCTTTTAAAGCTATTCCAACTAATAGTGCCTGAATACTTTTGGTTACAGACTGGAACTCATGTTTAGAAGTCCTACTATATCCATTAAAATAGCTTTCTAGCACAATTCCATTATCTCTACTAATTATCAAGCTATTTATAATTCCATATGTACCCTTACTAATATTGTTTGTAACTTTTTCAATTGCAGCATTTAAAAGACTCTGATTAAAGCTATTACCAGCGCTATTATTTTTTCTTGTCATTCTATGAAAGAGATAAAAAAGCAGAAGTAAACACAAACTAATTCTACTTTTACTAAAAAAAAATCAAACAATAGGTTCAGTTAATCAATTGGTAAAAACAACTATAGAATAGTTGAATTAAGCTAATATTTACATATTTTGCGGGAAATTTGAATTTCTTAACCCCAAATGATGCTAAATAAAATTCTTGCAATTGTATCATTCTTTGAGGCAAATAAGAAAAAAAACTCAAAACAACGTGCAAAGATTAAAACTATTAAAAATCTTTGCCCATTGAAATGGGAAAATTACCTGCCTATACAAAGTTAAATACTAAGAAAGATGAAAATAATTATTGCCGGAGCAGGAGATGTGGGATTTCACCTGGCAAAATTACTTGCAAATGAAGAGCACGATATAATTTTAATAGATACTAATCTTGATAAATTACAGTATGCTTCAGATCATTTGGATGTTGCTACAGTTAAAGGAAAATCTACCTCTTATAAGGTTTTAAAAGAAGCTAATGTACAAGAAGCTGACTTACTTATTTCTGTTACTTCTTTTGAAGAGAACAACTTAATGACAGCTATTTTGGGTAAACAGCTTGGAGCAGCAAAAACTATTGCCAGAGTAAGTAATACAGAGTTTCTTGCAGAAGATCAAAGAGAAGGTTTAAGAAACCTAGGTATTGACGAAATCATATCACCAGAAGCACTTGCATCAAAAGAAATTAAACGCTTATTAAAAGAAGCAGCTACTACAGATGTATTTGACTTTGAAAGTGGAAAATTATCACTCATCGGTCTTAGTATAGACGAGCATGATCCACTTAACAATAAAACACTCTCTGAAACCATCCACCTCAACCCAGAGCTCAATTTTATTACAGTAGCCATCCTCAGAAATAATGAAACCATTATACCGAGAGGTTCTACTCGATTTCAGCTTAACGATCACGTATATTATATTGCTTTACCAGAAGGTATAGATAAAGTACTTAAACTCACTGGTAAAAAGCGTGAAAAAATTAAGAACATTATGATTCTTGGTGGTAGTAAAGTTGGCGTACGAGCTGCTGCTGCACTAAGCACAAGATATAATGTAAAACTGATTGAGAAATCTCGTGATAAATGCTTCGATCTTGCAGAAGACCTACAAGAAGCTTTGGTTATTAGTGGTGACGGTCGTGAAGTAGAGTTGTTAGAAGAAGAAGGAATAGAACATATTGATGCATTTATTGCGGTAACAGGTAATTCTGAAACCAATATTATTTCGAGTTTGGTAGCAAAAAACCGCGGTGTCAAAAAAACTATCGCTCTGGTAGAAAACATGGATTACATACACCTCTCTCAAAACATTGGTGTAGATACCATGATCAATAAAAAGCTAATCGCTGCTAACTTTATCTTTAGGTATATTAGAGAAGGCCATGTAATTGCCATTACAAGTATTCATGGAGCTGATGCTGAAATTCTTGAATTTGTAGTAAAGAAAGACTCTAAAATTACCAAGAAACCTTTAAGCCAGTTGAGATTTCCTAAAACTGCAATTGTAGGAGGAGTTATCAGAAGAGGTAAAGCTTTTATAACCATGGGAAACTTCCTTTTCGAAGAGAACGACAGGGTTGTTGTTCTATCTAAACCAGAATGTATACACAAAGTCGAAGATTTTTTTAAATGAGATTCAACTTTAGAATTATTGTCAGCATTATAGGCTTATTACTTATTATTAATGGCCTATCTATGCTGCTATGCCTACCGTTTTCTGTTTATTTCCGCGAAAGAGATTGGAAAGCCTTACTAATTGCAGGTATCCTTACTTACATTGTAGGCTTTATCAGTTGGTATAGATATAAGGACACAAACAATAAAGAACTTAAAAAGCGCGACGGTTACCTCATAGTAACTCTAGGATGGGTAATTATGTCGGTATTTGGTGCATTACCCTATGTTTTTAGTGGAGCAATACCCAGTTTTACAGATGCATTTTTCGAGACTGTATCAGGCTATTCTACAACAGGTGCATCAATCCTTACAGATATAGAATCTGTACATAAAGGAATTCTTTTCTGGCGTAGTTTAACCCAGTGGATTGGTGGTATGGGAATTATCGTACTTACAGTAGCAATTCTTCCTTTTCTGGGTATTGGTGGCATGCAGCTTTTTGTGGCTGAAGCACCCGGTATAACTCCCGACAAACTAAAACCAAGAATACAGGCAACAGCAAAAAGACTTTGGTTAGTGTATGTAGGCATTACAGCAATAGAATGTGTTTTGTTAATGTTTGGTGGAATGTCTTTTTACGATGCGCTCAACCATAGCTTTACAACAATGGCCACTGGCGGATTTTCTACTAAAAACACATCTGCCGCAGACTTTAGTCCTTACATTCAGTATGTAATTACCATATTTATGTTTTTAGCTGGAACAAGCTTTACATTAAACTACTTCGCTTTTAAAAGAAAGTATAAAGAAATCTGGCGAAACGAAGAGTTCAGGTATTACCTAGGAGGAACAATTATCTCAACTATTATAATAACCATTGCCGTTTTTGTTGGTACTGAAAACAGCTTAGAGAAATCATTCAGAGATTCTATTTTTCAGATTGTTTCTATTGTTACAACTACTGGTTTTGTTTCTGCAGATTATACACAATGGACTCCTTTTGTAACATTATTGTTATTTATATTTATGTTTATAGGAGGTTCAGCAGGTTCAACAGCTGGAGGTGTAAAAATTGTGAGACATATTATTTTGCTCAAAAACAGTTTTTTAGAGCTCAAAAGACAATTACATCCTTCAGCAGTAATTCCGGTTAGGCTAAACGATAAAGCTATTTCTAAGAGTATCACCTTCCATGTTTTGGCTTTTATCATGATATACATCTCTATTTTTGCATTAGGATCTATTCTGGTTTCATTAAGTGGATTAGATTTTATGACCTCTATTGGTGCTGTTGCTACTTGTTTAGGTAATGTAGGACCAGGTTTAGGAGATGTAGGACCTGTAGACAACTTTGCTGGTTTGCCAAGTGTTAGTAAATGGATTCTTTCATTTCTGATGCTTTTAGGAAGACTTGAGCTATTTACTGTACTAATGCTATTTACACCATATTTCTGGAGAAAGGTTTAATCAGGTATTTCCTGTAATAACATTCACAATGAAAAAATCGACCTTACTGCATCTCAGAATACCTTTTTCGTTTCTGTTGATGCCTGTTTTCTTATTTGCTGTATCTGTTTCACCAGAACTCCCACTGGATAAACTGATTATAGTTTTTGTATCATTACACCTATTTCTATATCCAGCTAGTAATGGCTATAACTCTTGGTTCGATAAAGACGAAGAAAGTATTGGAGGGCTCAAAACTCCTCCTAAAGTAGAGAAAGAACTCTTATATTACTCTTTACTCTTTGATGCACTAGCAGTTATAGTAGGTTTTATAGCTTGCTGGGAATTTGCTTTAATGTGTTTTATTTATGGTGCTATTTCACGAGCATATAGTAACGATAAAATCAGACTAAAAAAATATCCGATAATTAGTTGGCTAGCAGTTACAATATTTCAGGGAGGCTTTATGTTTTTGGCAACTTATCTGGCCTTAAACCAACTTACTTTTCCAGAATTACTTAAAACAGAAATACTTTTCCCAGCAGCTTTAAGCACAGCCATGTTAATGGGATCCTACCCGATGACACAAGTCTATCAACACGATGAAGATGAAAAAAGAGGCGATCTTACACTAAGTAGAATGTTGGGTATTAAAGGCACATTTATTTTTACAGTATTATTTTTTGCTTGTGCAATGGCAGGCTTCACCTCCTATTTTACTACATATTTTGACTTTAACAGAGTAATTGTATTAAACATCGCTTTGCTGCCTGTGCTGGTTTATTTTTTGTTTTGGTTTAGAAAAGTATGGTTTGATAAAAACGCAGCCAATTTTTCTTCAACTATGCGTTTAAATATTATTTCAGCAACCTGTTTCAACTTATTTTTTTTTTATTCAACTTTGATGAATCATTTTTCTGTTTTTTCATGAGCTGAATTCAAACAGGTTTCATGTCAGTGCTAAAATAAATCCAATCACCTGTGCAAGAGACATTTGGAGATTTTTTTCAATATTTAGTTTACCAAGAAAACAGACCGCTCATATTTACGCAAGCTGTTTTTTGGATATTTTTTGGAGGGGTAATATTAATTTATCAGTTTATTTATCGCCAAAACAACATCAGAAATCTATTTCTAATGCTGTTTAGCATGTATTTTTATTACCTATCGAGTGGTTACTATTTTGTCCTTCTCATTTTCTCAACTCTGGTAGATTATTATCTGGGGAATGCTATATATAAAAGTGAAGATCAATCGAAGAGAAAGCTATATGTAACGCTCAGTGTTATAGTAAACCTTACTGTACTTGGCTATTTTAAGTACACCTATTTCTTTACAGATACATTTAATACTGTTTTTGATACATCATTAGAGACAAACAACATCTTGGCATTGTCTCTTAATAAAGTTTTAGGTTTAAGCATAGATGCAAGTAGAATTTTTCTACCAGTAGGTATTTCCTTCTATACATTTCAAACAATTAGTTATTCTGTAGACATTTACAGAAGAAGACTAGAACCAGTAAAAAACATTTTAGATTTTGCATTCTTTGTAAGCTTCTTCCCTCAATTAGTGGCTGGGCCAATTGTGAGAGCTACAGATTTTATACCTCAGATATATAAAGAATATAAGCTCACCAAAGAAGAATTTGGGCGAGGCATATTTCTAATTATCGGCGGATTAATCAAAAAAATATTTATTTCCGATTATATTTCAGTGAACTATGTAGATAGGATTTTTGGTAATCCAGATGGTTTTACTGGCTTCGAAAACTTAATGGCTGTTTACGGCTATTCACTGCAGATATATTGCGACTTTTCTGGTTATACAGACATTGCCATTGGTATAGCTTTAATATTAGGTTATAGATTACCTCTTAATTTTAATTCTCCCTACAAATCAATCAACATTACAGATTTTTGGAGACGCTGGCATATTTCACTATCAAGTTGGTTAAGAGATTACTTATACATCTCGCTTGGTGGTAATCGTAAAGGAAAAGGCAGAACTTATATAAACTTAATGCTTACGATGCTTCTTGGTGGCTTATGGCACGGAGCACATTTAAGATTTATAGTTTGGGGAGGTTTGCATGGAATTGCTCTTGCTTTCCATAAAATGTGGATGGAAATTTTTAAATCTAAAGTTAGTGATGAAGATGAATCTTTTGTTTCAAAACTAATTTCAGGAATTATTACTTTCCACTTTGTAGCATTTTGCTGGATATTTTTTAGAGCAGATACATTTGAGTTAGCATCAAAAGTTATCTCACAAATTGCACAGTCTTTTCATCCTGAAGTAATTTATGATATATTAGTAGCTTACAAAAATGTATTTATGATTATGCTTTTTGGTTATATCTTGCACTGGTTACCAAGCAACTGGAAACAGTTTGGAGCAGAAGCATTTGTTAAAACACCAGATTTTGCAAAAGCGACAATCATTTTTATAGTAATTCTGGTTTTATTTCAAGTAAAATCATCAGAATTACAGCCTTTTATCTATTTTCAATTCTGATATCGTCTTATTAACATACTTATCGTTAGACAAGCTTTCTCCGAAATTAGAAAAATTAAATATATTTGCCTCCGCACAATATTCAGGAAGCATACGGAAAGCCTCTATTAGTAAATTTTTGACTATCTGGTTCAACCTGCAGCTGCTGAGAAGTGTCTTCAATTTGAATTATTTATGAGCTATAAAGCTGCGTTTTAGGAGCTAAGCGTAGTATTTAGAAGAAAAATAGAAATTACATGGCCTGGTTTAAAAGAAAAGAAAAAGGAATAAACACACCAACAGATCAGAAAAAAGACTCACCTGAAGGACTTTGGTATAAAACTCCAAGTGGCAAGATTGTCCACATGAAACAATTGAAGAATAATTCTTATGTGAGTCCAGACGATAACCATCATGTAAGAATTGGTTCTGAAGAATATTTCGAGATTATTTTTGACGATCATAAATACGAAGAGCTAGATGCAAACCTTTCATCTGGTGACCCACTAGGTTTTAAAGACACCAAAACTTATACAGAACGTATTGAAGCTAGTCAGAAAAAAACTGGCTTAAAAGACGCGGCAAGATCTGCTCATGGTAAAATGAACGGAATGCCATTAGTCGTTTGTTGTATGGACTTTGAGTTTATTGGTGGTTCAATGGGTTCTGTTGTTGGGGAGAAAATAGCTAGAGCGATAGACTACGCATTAAAAACAAAAACTCCGTTTTTAATGATATCAAAGTCTGGTGGGGCCAGAATGATGGAAGCTGGTTTTTCATTAATGCAAATGGCAAAAACTTCTGCAAAACTTGCACTACTTTCAGAAGCTAAAATTCCTTACATTTCGTTACTTACAGACCCTACTACCGGAGGTGTTACTGCATCATTTGCTATGCTAGGAGATTTTAACATAGCAGAACCCGGAGCCTTAATTGGTTTTGCAGGTCCGAGAGTGATTAGAGAAACAATTGGAAAAGACCTGCCGAAAGGCTTCCAAAGTGCAGAATTTTTACAAGAGCACGGCTTCTTGGATTTTATTGTTAGTAGAAATGAATTAAAAAATAAGCTTACAATATTGCTCAAGATGCTCGAAAACTAGATTTTTTAATTTTTTATTGAGCCAAAAAGCTTATGAGGGAAAACAAATTACACCATTCTATAGACTGGTCTATTGTTGCCATATACCTCGCATTACTTTTATTCGGATGGATTAATATATATGCTGCTGTTTATGACCCTGAGGTTAAACAGAGTATATTTAGTATGGATTATAACTCTGGAAAACAGTTAGTCTGGATTTTTGCATCAGGTGTATTAATCGTATTTGTACTAGCCGTAGATTTTAGAATTTATGAGCAATATGCTTTTATTATCTACGGTTTCCTCATTTTCCTGCTTATTCTGGTATTATTTGTTGGTGTTGAAATAGCAGGCTCCCGATCTTGGTTTGACCTTGGTGTCATTGGTTTTAGTGGAGCGCGGCTTCAACCTGCCGAGTTTGCTAAATTTGGTACTGCACTAGCATTAAGTGGGTATCTCAATAGCACAAATAAACGGGCTGATGAGCCAATTGTACTTATAATATCTTTTGCCATTTTAGCCCTACCAGCAGCATTAATTATTCTACAGGGTGATACAGGTTCTGCACTGGTTTATAGCTCATTAGTCTTAGTATTATACAGAGAAGGTTTTCCAGGAGTAATACTTGTAGTAGGTGTTATTTTGGTATCGTTCTTTGTTGTTACCTTATTTTTCAGAGAAGATTCCTTTGATACATTTATTACTACTGTAGCCATACTTGGGGTTGTATCTTCACTGGCTTCTTATTTATTAGTGAATAAAAGAAAGAAAATAAAGGTTGCAGTGAGTGTATTTGTAGTAACACTCATGCTTATTTTTATGGCTTTTAGTATGGATTACATTCTAGTAAACATTCTAAAGCCACACCAAAGAGCTAGAATTGAAGTATTAGTTGATCCATATAAAGACCCCAAAGGTTCCGGTTGGAATGTAATTCAATCAAAAGTAGCGATTGGTTCGGGAGGTTTTGGAGGCAAAGGATTTTTACAAGGCACTCAAACCAAATTTGACTTCGTACCAGAGCAAAGCACCGACTTTATATTTTGTACCGTTGGTGAAGAATACGGATGGATTGGTAGCATGATAATTATCTCTCTGTTTACCACACTATTATTTAGAGTTGTAGCGCTAGCAGAACGGCAAAAATCACGATTTGCCAGAGTTTATGGCTATAGTGTTGCCTCTATTATATTTTTCCACTTTACGATCAATATAGGGATGACAATCGGCTTATTTCCAGTAATTGGAATACCCCTTCCCTATTTCAGTTATGGAGGCTCCTCTCTCTGGTCTTTTACAATTTTATTGTTTATTCTATTAAAATTAGACGGACACAGATCGCAGGTACTGGCTAGATAAGGAGTTTATTTCCACTCTTTTCTTAAAAGTGCTTGTCCATCATATTCAACATAGGTAAAATGGCTTAGCCAGTCTCCTATGTTGATGTATTTGCTGTTTTCAGCAACATCTAATTCGTAAGGAATGTGTCTATGACCAAAGAGATAATAATCACAATGGTTTTTGGCTTCATATTCTTTACAAAACTGGAATATAAATTCCTGTTCTCCATAGAATTTTAGGCCTTTATCCATTTTTTTGTGCTTTTTACCTTTAGACCAAGTATGTGCTATCCACATACCAATATTTGGGTTTAGCACACCAAAAAGCCATTGACATAAAGGATTTCTAAAGATTTTTTTGAGGAATTTGTACTTGTAATCACCAGGACCAAGACCATCTCCATGCCCTATAAGCAATTTTAAATCATTGCATTGTAATTCAATAGGATCGTAATATACCGGAATATTTAATTGCTCTGGAAAGTAACCAAACATCCACATATCGTGGTTTCCTGTAAAAAAAGAGATGGATATACCGCTATCTATTAATTCTGCTAGTTTCCCTTGAAAGCGGATAAATCCTCTTGGTATTACATATTTATACTCGTACCAAAAGTCAAAAATATCACCAAGTAAAAATATATGTTGTGCATCCTGTTTAATATGATCTAGCCAGGATATAAACTTCTTTTCTCTTATTAAACTTTCCTCATCGTTCGGAAAACCAAGATGAAGATCTGAAGCGAAATATATTTTTTTACCTGCTTTTAAATTTTCTTGAATCATATTAATCAAAACAAAAAAAGCCAACAAATATCAATTTGCCGGCTACCAGATATTCTTAACTTAAAAGTATGTACAACTTAGAACCTTTTCTCTTTTACTTTCGCAGCTTTACCTTTTCTTCCTCTCAAATAGAATAACTTAGCTCTTCTTACTTTACCTTTTCTAGTTACTTCTATTTTATCAATGCTTGGCGAAATAATAGGGAAAATTCTTTCTACACCAATACCGTTAGAGATTTTTCTAACTGTAAAAGTTTCACCATTAGTACCTTTATTTTTACGCTGAATTACAGTTCCTTGAAACTGCTGAATTCTTTCTTTATTTCCTTCTTTAATTTTTACGTGCACATTCACGGTATCTCCTGGACCAAATTCTGGAAATGTTGGTCTGGCCTCGTGAGAATCGTTTTCAACGATTTTTATTAAGTCATTCATTTTATTAGATATTTAGGCTCTCGTGTAAAAGGAGTGCAAATATAGAAATAATATTTATTTTTTGTGGTGCTAAAAACGGATAAAAATTCAAAAATTATCGCATCACAATAGGATTTCAGGGAGAAACCGCATTTAAATGCCTAATTTCCCTATTTTAATTGATTTTCTTTTAAATTTTTTATCCTATAAATTCAGAAAATCTAAGTTATTTTTAGCTTCTTACTGTTTATAAGAGTGCGAAAGTACAAAGAGTAATTATTTATTCCCCTCTTTTCTAACATTTTCAATTAAAATACTTTCTTATTTTTTAATATTGAAGAAGCAGAAAATCTGTGAAAATTAAACTCCTTTTACCGCTATATTCATTTTACTGATGCTTGCATTCAAACTCTTTTTCACTTTTTTATCTTTATTTTTTCAACCAATGTCTGGAGAAAATCAAACACCGGCTTACCAGTTATTCAATAAAGAAGGAAAAACAGTAAACTTCGAAGATATTTCTAAAAAATTAGCTGAAGCAGATATTGTTTTATTCGGAGAGTTGCACAACAACCCTATTTGCCATTGGCTACAACTAAGAACCACCAAAAAACTTTTTGAGGCACATGGTGAAAATTTGATACTAGCTGCAGAAATGTTCGAAAAAGACGATCAATTAATATTAAATGAATATCTGAAAGGTAAAATTCAAGAGAAACACTTAGAATCAGAAGCTAAACTTTGGAACAACTACCAAACAGACTATGCACCGCTAGTCAATTTTGCTAAAGACAATAAGCTAAAGTTTATAGGTAGTAATATTCCAAGACGCTATGCTAGTCTTGTATCTCGAGAAGGCTTAGAAGGTTTAGAATCCCTAGATAAAGAAGCAAAGAAACTAATTGCGCCACTACCTGTTAAAGTTGACCTAGCATTACCTGGATACAAAAACATGCTTGAAATGATGGGCACACATGGTGGAAATGCGCAAGCTGAAAACTTTGCTAAAGCTCAGGCAATTAAAGATGCTACCATGGCAAACTCCATTCTTGAAAATATGGATAAAAACCAGCATACTTTACATTTCAACGGAGCTTATCACTCAAATAACTTCGAAGGAATTATGTGGTATCTGCAACAGGCAAAACCAAAATTAAAAATTGTTACCATCAGTTCTGTAGAACAAGAATCAGTTGAAAGTTTAGAAGAGAAAAACCTCCAACTTGCTGATTATATCATTGTAATTCCTTCTGACATGACCAAAACATACTGATATTATTCAGTATGTTACTTCTTAGAGATAAAGATTTATTTATGTCTGCTTTGTAGCACTGCAATTACCTCTTCTAATCGGATATTTTTTGCTTCGAGCAATACTAAAAAGTGAAAAAGTAAATCTGCTGCTTCACCTAAAAATAAATCTTTATTATCGTCTTTAGCTTCAATTACCAACTCTACTGCCTCTTCACCCACTTTTTGAGCTACTTTGTTAATTCCTTTTTCAAATAATCTGGCAGTATAAGATGTATCAGTAGAGGCTGCTTGTTTTCTTTTTGCAATAATGCTACTTAAATAGTCTAAAAAGGCAGCCTTTTCACTTTCTGTTTCTGAAAAGTAAACAGAAGTATCTTCAGCAGCTTTTACTCTAACTAAACAGTAGTCTGCTTTTACAAAATAATCTTCTACTGTAAGCTCTGGTAGATCAATTACGTTTTCTTCTTTATCTAATAAACTTAACTGCTTATTGCTTTCCAGTTCGCTTAATGCAATATCGGTTAAATAGCCAAACTGTAAAATTTTAGCAGTAGTTATATCTTGAATAATAGCAGTTTTCAAAAGAATAGAATGTTTAAAGGTTAAGAAATGAGTTTGTTAGATTCGCACAGGAACCCCTTTTTGATTAAGAAATTGTTTTAAATCTGGAATCTCAATTTCTTTAAAGTGAAAAATACTAGCAGCCAAAGCAGCATCTGCATCATTATTTGCAAAAATATCTGAAAAATGCGCCATTGTACCAGCTCCACCAGAAGCAATTACCGGAATGTGCAAAGTTTTGGTTAATGTACCAGTGAGTTCAATGGCAAAACCTGCTTTTGTGCCATCGTGATCCATAGAGGTTAGCAATATTTCGCCAGCACCACGATCTTGTACTTCTTTTGCCCAAGGAATTGTTCTTTTTTCTGTGGCTTCTCTGCCTCCTTTAACATGTACAATATGCTCACCATCTACATATCTAGAATCTATTGCTACCACAACACATTGAGCACCAAATTCATTAGAAAGCTCATTTATAAGAGAAGGGTTTCTTACAGCAGATGAGTTAATAGAAATTTTATCGGCACCAGCATTTAGTAAAGCTGAAACATCTTCCACAGAACTAATTCCGCCACCTACAGTAAATGGAATATTAATTTGCTTCGCGACATTTCTTACCAATTCAACCAGTGTTTTTCTTTTTTCTACAGTAGCAGTAATATCCAGAAAAACCAATTCGTCGGCACCTTTACGGCTATAAATCTCGGCAAGCTCTACTGGGTCTCCAGCATCGCGTAAATCGACAAAATTTACACCTTTAACTGTTTTGCCATCTTTAATATCTAGACAGGGTATAATTCTTTTACAAAGCACAAGCTTGATATTTTAGTATAGTGCAAACTTAGGGATAAAAGAAAAAGGAAGGAAAAAGTTTGTTTGAAAGTTATAAACAAGTAAGAACAAAAATTCAGATTTATCTAATATCTGAATTCAAAAATTTCTTTTGTTTCAGTTAAAAATATTACACCAAAATAGTTATGGTGATAGAAGTAAATTTTAAGTAATTAGTTAGTTTAAGGAATATTAAATTTTGTGGAAAGTTTTCTTCAAAGAAGAAAGAAGTGTTTGTTAGCTAAATTTATCTTCACAACAAAGATAATACTTTCTGGAAACATTACTTATATTACATCGAAAAATATCAATAAAAAACATTGTTAACACTTGTTAATAGATTATGAAGATTCCATTGGCAGAAAGAATAAGACCCAATAACCTTACAAGTTTTATTGGTCAGGCACACCTTGTTGGTAAGAATGGCGTGATTCGAAAAATGATTGAACAAAAACAATTGGTTTCTATGATATTGTGGGGCCCTCCGGGAGTTGGAAAAACTACCCTAGCCAATATTATTGCCACACAAATGAACCGACCTTTTAAAATACTAAGTGCGATAAGCTCTGGTGTTAAAGATGTGAGAGAAGTTATTCAACAGGCAAAATATAAGCAAGACACCATATTATTTATAGATGAGATTCACAGATTTAATAAATCTCAACAAGATGCTCTATTAGGAGCTGTAGAAAAAGGGATTATCACTTTGATTGGTGCTACTACAGAAAACCCATCTTTTGAAGTAAATGCGGCTTTGCTTTCTAGATGTCAGGTGTACAAACTAAAGGAGCAAAGTCAGGCTGACTTACAAAACCTTTTAAAATCAGCTCTTGCAAACGATGAATATTTGCAAAAGAAAGAGGTTGATCTAAAAGAAACAGAAGCTCTGTTACGACTTGCAGATGGCGATGCTAGAAAGTTATTGAATCTTTTAGAAATGGTAGTTGAAGCAGTACCAGAAACTAAAGTAGAAATTACTGATGAAATGGTAATGGATATCGCCCAACAAAAAACTGTTTTGTATGATAAATCTGGTGAGCAACACTACGATATTATTTCTGCATTTATAAAATCGATAAGAGGAAGTGACCCAAACGCTGCATTGTATTGGATGGCTAGAATGATTGAAGGTGGAGAAGATCCAAAGTTTATTGCAAGGAGATTACTTATTCTCGCATCAGAAGATATTGGAAATGCTAACCCTACAGCAATGGTTATGGCAACAAATTGCTTTCAGGCAGTTACTTTTATCGGATACCCGGAAGCAGATTTAATTTTAGCTCAAACAGCTACCTACTTAGCATCTTCTCCAAAAAGTAATGCCAGCTATATGGGTATTAGAAAAGCTCAGCAATTAGTAAGAGAAAAAGGGAACTTACCTGTTCCGCTACATTTAAGAAACGCACCTACTGCATTAATGAAAAAAGAAGGATATGGAAAGGGTTATAAATATGCCCATGACTTTCCGAATAATTTTGCTGAGCAAGAATTTTTACCACCAGAAATATCGGGAACTAAACTTTACGATCCGGGTAAAAACCCAAGAGAAGCAGATTTGAGAAAGAGATTACAGTTTTTATGGAAGAATAAATATAACTATTAACTATAGTTCCAAAATTTTAAAAGCCACTCTCCTATTTCTTTTACGGCTTTCAGGGTCTCGCTCTGTAGTAAGAGGGCGAGACTCTCCATAAGCTTTTAATTTTATCCTTTCTGGCTCAATATCATGCTGACAAAGATATTGCTTTACAGCTATTACCCTTTGCTCAGAAAGTCTCTTATTCGCAACTGCATTGCCACTAATATCGGTATGGCCTTCTAGCAGAATCGTCATAGTCTCATTATCTTTCATCATTTGAACTATCAAATTCAATTCATTATAAGACTCTGATAAAAGAAAGGCTTCTCCCTGTACAAAATTTACCTGATGTAGCGAAATACTCTCCCCTGCAACTAGAGGTCTTAAGTATAAATCTTTTTTAAGATTAGCTATTTGCCCATCGGCATTTGTTATAATTAATGTATCTAAGAGTGAATAATAGTTTTTTGCTTTAGCCCATAAAATATATTTTTCTCCTGGCGAAACTGTTATTTTATAATTCCCATTTGAAGAGTTAGACAAGGCAATACCATTATTCTTATTGCTATCAATTTTTCTATAAATAATCTCTGCTTTTACAGGCTTTTTGGAAATCTCATCCAGTACTTTTCCAGTTATAATTGCTACAGGCTCTGGCTTAGCTTCTTCTGGGAGTTTTACTCTAAAAATATCTGCACTTTTATTATTTGAGTTTGCATATGAAACAAAATAGGCAAATTCACCCTTTGCATCAACTGTATAAGAAATATCCCAGTCTTTCGAGTTTAGCAAAGGTCCCATATTCAGAGGTTCTGTCCAGCTAGTCCAAGAATCATCTTTTCGGCGACTTACAAACATATCTGCTCCTCCATATCCGCTATACCCCGAAGAAGAAAAATAAAGGGTTTTATTATCTGAAGCTAAAAATGGAGTCAATTCTACGGCTGCTGTGTTAATATCTCGGCCTAAATTTAAAGGTTTAGACCATTTGCCATCATCATCTGCGAAACTCACAAAAATGTCTCTTTCTCCAATCGACTCAGCTGTTTCTATAGACATCAACAGTATCTTGCGGTTATTAGCCATAGTAAACTCACTGTATCGGTTCATATTATAGTAGTCTTTTATTTCTAATTCTTCTGGAAAAGACCAGCCGTTTTCTGAGTTATATGAAATTGAAACACCACCTTTTACACTTCCGTCTTTTTCATACACATTTCCTAACAAGAGCGCATTACCATCGGGAGTAACAGAACAAACATAATTGAGGTTTTTATTATTAAGAGGTTCTACGAATCGAATAGGCTCAGACCAATCACTTCCATTAAGCGTCGTCATCCAAATGTCATCGTTCTCGTATTTACTTTGTGTGTTTTCAGGATGATTCTTTCTATCAAAATATAATGTTTTGCCATCTGGAGAAATTACAGGTAACACTTCATCGTATGGACTATTTATAATTTCTGGCAGTTTTTCTATCATCTTTTCTTCTACGCCAGATACAATTTTAATTTCTGGGAAAACAGGTTCATTTTCATCTGAAATTGCCACAGCATCTATGTGATTCCAGCCTGAGATTTTTTTAGTGTCTAAAACTACTTTTACACTCACCACTTTATAATTGGTAAGCTTAAAAAGTACATGAAACATACCTTCTTTATCGTCTGGAGAGTTTTGCTGGCTTACATCATAAACTGTGTGGGCATTACCTGCTTCATCAAATAAAATAATTTCTACTATACTACCTGCATTGTAATTTTCGCCTATTGCAACCTGCTGTATCTGCATCGGGTTATTATAACCCAAATGTATCCATTCGATGCCTTTATTTTCTTCTGATGGAGACCACGCACACGGACTATCTTCTAAAACTGGTAACTTATTAGGCTTGCCTAAAGCCTGTTGTGCTCTATAACTAAATTGTCCACTTTTAGAATATTCTGATGAAAAGCCTAATACAATGCTTGCCCATTGTACTTCTGCTTGTAACTGGGAATAAGAAAGACACAGGAGAATAATTAAAAATTTTCTGAGCATTACAGAGCTATATAAACAAAAAAACCTGCACAAAACTAGTGCAGGTTAATATTATAATTTTTAGATGATATATTAAATTAATAGTATTTATATATCTCGTTTTCTACTTCTGCAAATTCATTCATTGCCTGAGCGATTTTAGCACTTACCTGATTGATATTGCCATATTTGCTCTCAATCTGATTTTTGTATAAAGAATACTCAGCAATTTCTGATGCTTTATCCATTTGGTCTATTTCTACAACTAAAACACCATTTTCGTCAGCAATTGGCTCAGAAGTTTGCCCTGTTTCCAGTTTGAAAATTTCACCTATTGCTTTAGGTGCAAATCCTACTGATGGTAAAGATGTTGTATTTAAAGAAATAGCAGTTGCCTGACCAATAGTAGCACCACTTCCATATCCGTCTTTTATTTGATCTAAAGTACCAGACAATCCTTTCATTTTAGCTAAAATCTGCTCTTTTTTCTTCTCTTTAGCTAATTTTTGCTCAATGCTATTTTTCACACTTTCGAATGAAGAAACACCATCTTCAGTTTTTTCTGTAAGAAGTGCAATTACAAATTGATCTTCTAACTCTAAAGTTTCAGATACATCACCAACTTCAGCTTCTCTAAAAGCCCAAGTAATAATAGTTCTCACACCCGGATCGTAAATATTATTGATCGATCTTGAGTTTTTGTTGATGTTTAATGCTTGGTAACGAATTAAAGAAGAATCAGCCTCAGAAGCACTAATAAAGTTTTCTTTAGTTCTGTCAACAGCAAAAGCACCAGTTCTTCTGTAAACTTCAGAACGAGTATCGTCGCTTGCAGCAATTTCTTTTTCGATTACAGCTAATGTATAGTTATCATAAACTTTAGTATGAGTAACACCTATAATATGGTAACCAAATTCAGTTTCTACAAGGTTAGGAAGTAAACCAGTAGATTTTGCATTCATTACGGCTTTGCTAAATGGCTCTACCATTGTGTTCTCGTCGAACCAGCCAAGATCACCACCTCTAGATTTTGTGCCATCTTCTCCATTAGCAGCAGCCATTTGAGCGAAATCTGCTCCACCTTTAATGTCATTTAAAATCTTAGTAGCTTTTGCTTTTGCATCTGCTCTGTTTTCGTCAGTTGCTTTTATAAGGATGTGTCTTGCTTTTGCATAAGCAACAGAGTCATCTGTGATATCTAACACTTTATATAATTTGTAGAAATCACCATCTTTAACTGGACCGAATACTTTACCTTTTTCAAAATCGCCAATGTTAAGGCCTTGAGGCAAGTTATTAGGCTTCGCTACAATAAAGTTATTATTTGTTTCAGAGTTAGCAGCGGTAAATGCTGTGTCGTTTTGAGTATTAGCAAACGGAGTTTTTAAATCTTCTAACTCTTCTTTAATTTCTTCAATATCTATATCAGAAGGCGTAATAGGGAATGTTACATATTCTAATGAAATAGTAGCTTCGCTATCAAACTCTTTTTTATGATTATTATAATAATCACGCATTTCGCTTTCAGAAACACTTACAGCAGAATCTGCAATAGTTGAATATGGTACATAAGCATATCTTACATCTGCTTTAGAGTTTTGTGCTTCATACTCTTTTTTAGCTTCTGCATCTGTAGCGTAATAAGTTTCTGCTAGCATGTTCTCATATTTCGCTCTTAAGCGGTTAGGTCTTAAGTTTCTTTCGAAATTGATATAAAATGCTTGGCTTTGTGGAGGCACACTCTCGATGTTTTGTAAGAAACTTCTTATATTGTTTCTGTCAATTTCTCCAGTTTCAGGATTAGTAAATAAGCTAGCCCATGAAGCATCAATATTATTACCTTGAATCATATCGATCATTTCTTCATCAGTAACTTCTAGTCCTAATTTTTCAAATTCTTTGAAATAGGCTTTTTTAAATACTAACTGATTCCATGCTTGTTGACGAATACCTGGCAACTCCTGCTCAGTGAGAGCTCTGCCAATATTCATTTCATAGTTTTGTCTGAATTCATCAAATTCCCTAGAAAATTCTTCGAAAGGAATTTCATCACCGGCAATTTCACCTACAATTCTCTCATTACCCTGAGATAGGAAGTTTCTTGAAAAAAGGTCTCCCAGGATAAATGCCAGCATGGCAACACCTATCACTATCAGAAGCAAACCTGACTTGTTGCGTATGGAGTTTATTATTGACATATTTTTTAAAATTATTTTTTAATTTGATTCATACTGCCTCAAAAATTATCAACCTTTAAAAGCACAGTAAGCTTCGAATTTTTGGATGGCAAAATTAGGTAAAATTTAATGAATAACCATATCTTTCTTGCATATGCAAAAGGAAAGTTAAACTTTTATTAAAAAAAACTTCTTATATCTCTTTCCAATTTTACGCTCTAAAACTATACTTTCAACTTTTTATTAAATAATAGATGAAAAAGTATCTGCATATTTTTTTTGATTTAGATCATACTCTATGGGATTTTGACCGGTGTTCGGAAGAAACTGTTTACGAACTGATCGAAAAATATCAATTGCATCTTATTACAAAAAAAGCCCATATAGATTTTATTCAAACTTTTAAGAAAGTAAATAATAAACTGTGGTATTTGTACCATTTGGGGAAAATTACTAAAAAAGGAATAAGAGACGAAAGATTTAAAATCATTTTTAACGAGCTTAATATTGATCTTATACACCTTCCTAACAATATAGGTAAAGAATATCTAGAGATATGTCCTTGTAAACCTTATTTAATAGAAGATGCTATTGAAGTATTAGATTACCTTGCAGAAAGGTATGATTTACATATTCTTACTAATGGTTTTGAAGATGTACAAGAGATTAAATTAACTAACTCTGGTATAAGAGACTATTTTAAATGTATAATTACATCAGAAAGTACAGGAAAAACCAAACCTCACAAAGAGATTTTCGACTTTGCTTTAAGCCACTCCAAAGCAGAATTAGAGCAATCTATTATGATAGGTGATAATTTAAAAACAGACATTTTAGGCGCTTACCAAGCTGGCATGGACAGTATCTACTACAACCCGGTTGGAAAGAAACAAGACCATACAGCGCTTTATGAGATTAAAAAACTACTTGAACTTAAGGGGATATTGTAGAGAAATGAACACATTGGGGACAAACGTGTACGATAATGCACATTTTTTTGTTTCAATAAATTTATAAAACCATACATAACTTACTGATATACAAAGAAATATTTTTTATGGTTTAAGGTTTGATAATCGTGTTAATGAACCTTAAAGAAAGAAGAAATGCTGAATAGATTAGAAAATTTCATGAAATATAAAAGAAACTCAGTTTTTGTATATGTGCTCTTGTTAGCCGTTTTGAGTTTCATGATTTCTTTAAACAGAGGAAACTTCAATACAGATAATTCAATTCAAAAGAAAAAGGTATCATTCCCGATTCAGGAAAAGACACAAGATAGCAAAAGCAATTTTGTAAAAACTGTTTTTGAAGCTGCTGTAGATTTTAAGCAATACTCTTAATACTTAATAAGGCATCTGGATTACTTTAAGGTTATCAATGTTACTCCAGGGCCTCCTCTATCAGCATGTTCATCTTCCATTGATTTTATTTCTTTTATATTCCTCAAGTAATCTCTAATAAACTGGCGTAGTATTCCATCTCCCTTTCCATGTACAACCGTCAGATGTTTATGGTTAATCATAATAGCATTATCCATAAAATCGTCTAGTAAAGGCATTACTTCTTCAACACGCTTACCTCTCAAATCTATTTTTGATTTAAACTGAGTCATTGCTCTGTTAATGCTACTTTGGGCACTTGTCACATTAAAACCACTTTCTCTCTTCTTCTTCTGCGTTCTACTAATTTTTTCTAGGCGTTTTAATTTGATCTTAGTTTTAAGATCACCTATTGCAACAGTAGCATCTTTGCCACTAATGGCAAGCACCTCACCTATCGCATCTTGCCCTTGAATTTGCACTAAATCCCCAACATCTATTTTACCCCCAATTATCTTCACTTCTGGCTTTTCTTGCTCAACAGGCTTAGTTTGAACAGACTCTGTGGTTTCTTTTAGTTTAGTGTGAAAAGCATCGAAATCCTTTCTAACAGCTTTTGTAATGTTTTTCTCAGCTTTATTTTCTTTAATTGCCTTAATTGTATTTTCTATTCTTCTATTGGCATCTTGCAACAACCTGTTTGCCTCTTGTTTGGCCTCATTCAAAAGGTGTCGCTTATTCTGCTCATGGTATTCTTTAAGCTTAAGGTATTTTTCTTTTGAGTCTTTTAACTCAGATTCGAGCTTTTCAACTGAATATCTTTTTTCTTGTAGCTCTTTTTTCTCCTGCTCAAGTTGATTCAATAACTTTTCTATATTGACTTTTTTAGTACCTACTTTCTTTCTTGCTTTATCAATTACCTTGTTAGGTAAACCAATATTAGTAGCAATTTCTAAAGCAAAAGAACTTCCTGGCTGGCCCATATCGAGTTGATACAAAGGCTTTAAGTTATCAACATCATAGCGCATTGCACCATTAATTACACCTTCTGTTCTATCTGCATAATATTTCAGGTTAGCATAGTGGGTAGTAATTATTCCTAAAGTTTTCTTTTTGTTTAGCTCTTCGAGAATTGCTTCGGCAATAGCAGCACCTAATTGTGGCTCTGTTCCTGATCCAAATTCATCTATTAAGCAGATTGTTCTACTATTAGAATATTTCAGAAAGTTTTTCATATTGGTAAGATGAGAGCTATATGTACTCAAATCATCTTCTAGTGACTGTTCATCACCAATATCCATACATATATTCTTAAACACTCCCATAGTAGAAGCTTCAGAAACTGGAATTGGCAAACCACACTGAAACATATATTGAATAAGTGCCACCGTTTTTAGCGTAACTGACTTACCACCTGCATTGGGGCCTGATATTACTAAGATTCGGGTATCACTATCTAATTTAACTTTTTGAGGAATTACCTTTCTCCCCTGCTGCTGATAAGTATATTTTAATAATGGATGATATGCATGATACCATTCCATTAATGGCTCGTCTTTGCAAACAGGAATACAAGCATCAATCTCTCCACTAAACTCAGCTTTGGCTTTAATAAAATCAATCATGCCCAAAAACAGATTGGCTTTGGATAGAGGCTCAACCAAAGGGTGTACTTTTGTAGTAATAACTGTTAGGATTTTAATAATCTCCTGTCTTTCTGCAAATTCGAGCTCCCTTATATTATTATTAATCTCTAATACAGCTTCGGGTTCAATAAATACAGTTTGTCCTGAAGAAGAAGTATCGTGTACAAAACCTTTAATTTTTCTTTTATATTCAGCTGCTATTGGCACTACCATTCTACCTTCACGAATTGTTGCGTTTGCAGCTTCTTTGGCTATACCTTGTTTTTTTAATTCTTGCAAAACTTGGCTAAGCCTTTTTCTTGCGTTTTCTTCTTCTGAGAGTTTTTTACTCCTAATTTTAGCTAGTTGAGGACTAGCATTATTTCTAATGTGTCCTTTTTCGTCAATTACAGCATCTATTTCTGTAATAATTCTAGCATCAAATTCTACCTGACTCCTAATTTTTTGAAGTTCTGGGAAAGAATCTTCTTCATCACTATCTAAAAAAACAAGACATCTTTGTAAGGTGAATAATCCTTTTCTTAGATCATACAGTTCTTCTTCAAATAAAAATGTGCCTTTTATAGATGCTTTTTTAAGAATTGGATGTATATCTATATAATTACCTCTAGGAAAATCACCACCCATTCCCAATAGCTTTGACATCTCGCGAGTTTGAGCACCCAACTTACAAATAAGATCGTAGCGATCGCTAAACCTCATTTTCTCAACATAAGACATACCAACACTACCACTACAGCGCTCTTTCAGTAAATCTCTTATTTTATCAAAACCTATCTTAACTTCTAAATTTATGGGATATAGCATACTCTAATTCTTCCAATATCAACTTTATGCAAAGTAAATGCATTGGAAACTCATTTAAAAAAAGCAAAGTTTCAAATCTGCAGTTATTCTTCTTGCTTAAATTCTTTTAACAAACTTATTAATGATGAAATATCACTTTCATGTGGGGCAAAAGTGAAATGTGACTGAGTATAAAACTTTATTCTACTATTGAATTTAGCATTCAACTCCTCAATTAATTTTTCTCCTTCAAAATCTTTTAACAGTGGCCTGCTACCTGCTGCCATTAATGCTCTTTCTGCTAAAACATGGACTGGGGTATTTAAAAAAATAGCAACTCCATTTTTTAAGATAAACTCCATATTATCAAAAAAACAGGGAGCACCACCCCCTGTTGCAATGACAGATTTATCGTCTAATGATTCCAGTAAAACTTTTTTTTCAAGTATTCTAAAGTGATCTTCTCCAAATTCTTGAAAAATCTCTGGAATAGATTTATTTTCTTTCTCTTCTAAGCGATAGTCTAAATCAATAAATTGATAAGACAATTCTTCGGCAAGTTTTTTCCCTAAAGTAGATTTACCACTCGCTGGCATTCCTACTAAATAAATTCTTTGAGGCAACATGCCGCAAAATTACAGAATATCCTTAATTATTGTACAAATGAAAAATTTTGACTTCCTGAAGAACTAATCGCTTCAATTTGAATATCTCCCTCTCTCAAAATAATTTTTTTACCACCTCTCTCATTACCAATTCTAATTCCACCTGAACTCGAATTACAATTAAAGCTTAAATCACTTTGCTTATTTGTAAGTTCGATATGAATTGAACCAGAGCTAGACCTAAATTTTCCAGAATTTATTAAGGTAATCTCGTCACCACTAATTCTTCCAGAAGAAGACTTTAATGATATCTCACCTTTAAACTTACTTAAATTTATTGAACCTGAAGATGCTACAGATTGAAGGTTTCCTTCTATACTTTCTAGCCTCTGAGAGCCAGAACTACTTACAATATCAACATTACTCCCTTTAATGTCATTTGTATGAATATTACCTGATGCAGTTCTTAACTTAACATTTTTGGCACTTATATTATCCAAATTTAATGAACCTGATGAAGCCCGTAAACTAAAGTTTTCTGAATTAATATATTTCACATCTACACTCCCAGAAGAATTAGTTACGTCTAACTCAATATTTTTAGGAGCTTTAATATGAATTTCGCCCTTAATATCACCCCAGTTATTCTTTTGATGTAGTGCAATTACTTCTATAAGTAACTTATCGCCTGACTGTTTTAAGTCAACTTTGTAATACTCTGTAGCTCTATCGTTTAAATCTGTTTTTACTTCTATGTTATTACGATCTTCACCATTTATAGTAACAGTCATAAATTTCCCTAAAACATTCACTTCAGAAACATTGTTAAATGTTTTTTCAGTAACATTTTGAGCAAAAATCAATGCATAAGAAAATAATAGGAAACTGAAGGATAATAAAAATTTTACTCTAGACATAATATCTTTTTTTGAAATTTAATCTGATATTATCAGAGACAACCTGTTTATAGAATAGTTGCACAATTATTCTATAAATTTGAAAAAGAATTAATTTTAAATGTAAGATGAAATAATTAAATTAGAATATTAATAAACTAGCCTATAGCACTCTATTTACTCTAATAATCCAACATTAGTGTTATATTCCAATTTTTTAATATTAAATCAGCTTGAGCCATGTAATTTTTTGCGACATTAATAACTATTAATTGTCGTCATTCCGAGAAAGTAAATGTGATTTTTTAAATGAAAAATGAGGAGCTATAAAGATCGGTTAACTTTTATTAAGTTAAAATTAACCTTTATTGATCACGACGAATTGAATTTAAGTGTCAATTCGAATAGCTTTACAAAATAAATTAGCAGCAAGTCAAGCTCAAGAAATAATTACCAGCATCTTATCTTTATTTTATATTCTTAGGTTTACTTTTTGCAGTTAAAAACAATAAAACACACTGTAAGAAAGGAATAAAAATTTAACTTTTAGCTAAGATTATGGAAAAAAAATTCCAATCAGTAAATTTTCCCGTATTTGTAATCGCAGTTATTGAACTTATTTTACTAAACGTATCATTCAGACTAGCTTATTTTAAGCATATTAGTCATCATTTAGTAATTAGTGATTATTACTTCACTCTATTAGGTGTTTTTAATTTAGCATGGTTAGTAGTGGCGTTCATCAACAAGATAGATAAAATAGAACGCTTTGCAGATGATGGCTACATCATTTTCAACCTAATTAAATCTTTCTTTATTCATGCTTTCTTCATCTTAGCTTACATTGTAAGTTTCCAAGTGTTTGATTATTCAAGACTATTCTTGATGTATACCTATGGTTTTGCATTGTTACTAACAATTGCATTTAGGTTTAGCTTCCTTTACATCATCAAAAACTTTGGAAACCTTGGTTTAAAATCTAAGAAAGTTATTATAGTAGGAGCAGAAGAGTCTGGTAAAGCGTTGTATGATTACTTCAACACTTATAAATATTTTGGATACAAATTCATGGGTTTTTTCGACAATAACCCTACCTCTGGACTTGTAGATGAAGCTTTATTAAAAGGCGATTTAAATAAACTCAAAGAGTTCTGTGAGCAAGAAAACATAGATGAAATTTATTTTACGCTTTCACTCCACGATAACAAATTATTAATTCAGGATTTGCATAAGTTCTCAGATGAGCAATGCATCTATTTTAAAATGGTTCCTGAATTTAAACTAATTGGTCATAAAGAATTAAACTTTATTTTCTATGATTCAATTCCTGTAATGACGATTAGAAAAGATCCTTTGGGCAATACATTTAATAAAATCGTAAAACGTGCATTTGATATAGCCTTCGCATTTTTTGTAATTAGCTGTATTTTCCCTTTCATTTTCCCAATTATTGCAATTGCAATTATAATGGAATCTAAAGGTCCTATATTCTTCAAGCAGTTACGCCCAGGTAAGAAAAATCAATTGTTTGAATGTTATAAGTTCAGAACAATGAAAGTTAATAATGTTGGGCATGTTCAAGCTACAAAAAATGACTCAAGAATAACCAAAATTGGAGCATTTCTACGTAAAACCAGCTTAGACGAATTACCACAGTTTTTCAACGTATTAATGGGTGATATGTCTGTAGTTGGGCCAAGACCTAACATGGTAAATCAGTTGAAAACCTACTCTAAATTAATAGATAAATATACTGTAAGACATTTTGTTACTCCGGGAATTACCGGATATGCTCAAGTAAATGGTTTCCGTGGAGAGACTAAAGAGCTTGAACTTATGGAAAAAAGGGTTGAATACGATGTGAAATATATCGAAAACTGGAGTCTGTTGTTAGATATAAAGATCATTTTTCAAACTGTATTCAACATTTTCAAAGGAGAAGAAAATGCTTATTAACAAAATCTAAATACTCTTGAAGGTTATCGAACGAATGTTAACAGAGTATTAAGATGTACAATTATTTCTATTAACTTGTAAAAATTAATAACTAAAGTAAAGTTTCCAATTCATGAAAAAGAAAGCACTAATTACCGGTATTACTGGACAAGACGGAGCCTACTTAGCAGAGTTCCTAATTAGTAAAGGCTATGAGGTACATGGTATCAAGCGCCGTAGTTCATTATTTAATACCGAGAGAATTGATCATTTGTATATGGATCCTCATGAAACAGATGTCAATTTCGTACTTCATTATGGTGACCTATCTGATTCTACCAACATTATTAGAATCGTACAAGAAGTTCAACCTGATGAAATATACAACTTAGGGGCAATGTCTCATGTAAAGGTAAGCTTTGACAGCCCTGAATATACAGCTAATGTAGATGGTATTGGCACTTTACGTATATTAGAAGCTGTAAGAATTTTAGGTCTTACAGAAAAAACAAAAATTTATCAAGCTTCTACATCAGAACTGTACGGTTTAGTACAACAAGTTCCTCAATCAGAAAACACTCCTTTCTACCCTCGTTCTCCGTATGCAGTTGCTAAACTTTACGGTTATTGGATTACAGTAAACTATCGTGAAGCATATAATATGTATGCAGTTAATGGAATTTTGTTTAACCACGAATCTCCATTAAGAGGTGAAACATTTGTTACTAGAAAAATTACTAGAGGTGCTGCTAGAATTGCATTAGGCTTACAAGAAAAAATCTTCTTAGGTAACCTTGATGCAAAAAGAGACTGGGGACATGCAAAAGATTATGTAGAAGGTATGTGGAGAATTCTTCAGCATGATACTCCTGAAGATTTCGTAATTGCTACTGGTGTTACTACAACTATTAGAGACTTTGTTAAAATGGCATTTGGTGAGCTTGGAATCGAGCTTGAATTCAAAGGCGAAGGAGTTGAAGAAGTTGGTTCAGTAGTAAAATGTACTAATCCTGAATATCAGCTTGAAGTTGGAAAAGAAATTATCGCTGTTGATCCTAGATACTTTAGACCTACAGAGGTTGAACTACTTATTGGAGATCCTACTAAAATGAAAGAAAAATTAGGTTGGACTCCTAAGTATGACCTTCCTGCCCTAGTGAAAGATATGATCTGGTCTGATGTAAAATTATTTAACAGAGATAAATATTTGAAAAAAGGAGGACACAAAGTTCTTAACTACCACGAATAAAATATGAATAAAGACGCCAAAATATATATCGCTGGTCACAGAGGTATGGTAGGCTCTGCAATAAAAAGGAAGCTCGAACAAGAGGGCTTCCATAATTTTGCACTCCGTACATCTTCTGAATTAGACCTGAGAAACCAAAATGCTGTAGCTGATTTTTTTGCTGAAGAAAAACCTGATTATGTAATTCTTGCAGCTGCTAAAGTTGGAGGGATTAATGCAAATAACATTTATAGAGGTGAATTTCTTTATGATAACCTGATGATTCAGAATAACATTATTCATCAGAGTTATTTAAACAAAGTAAAAAAACTTCTTTTTTTAGGTTCATCTTGTATTTATCCTAAAATGGCTCCACAACCATTAAAAGAAGAATATCTTTTAACAGGTACTTTAGAGCCTACCAATGAGCCTTATGCAATAGCTAAAATTGCAGGTATTAAAATGTGTGAAGCATACAGAAGCCAGTACGGTTGTAACTTTATTTCTGCTATGCCAACTAACTTATACGGTCCTAACGATAATTATGACCTACAAAATTCTCATGTTTTACCTGCACTTTTAAGAAAGTTTCATGAAGCTAAACTTGACAATAAGCCTTTTGTTGAAGTTTGGGGATCTGGTACACCTAAAAGAGAGTTTTTACATGTAGACGATTTAGCAGATGCTTGTTACTATCTAATGCTAAACTACAATGAGAGCGAGCTTGTAAATGTAGGTACTGGAGTTGATGTAACTATTAGAGAACTAGCAGAAACTATTAAAGAAATCACTGAGTTTAAAGGTGAATTAAAATTTGACTCTTCTAAACCAGATGGTACTCCAAGAAAATTAATGGACGTTAGCAAATTAGAATCTGTTGGTTGGAAATACAGTATTTCTCTAAAAGATGGAATCGAGTCTGTATACAGTGAACTAGACTGGTCTAATATTATTGAGAGAACACTTCAATAAAGAAGTGTTCCATTTTTTTAACTTTCTTTATACAAACTAAACACGCATTACTTACCTGTCACATGAAAAAAAAATTAGTTTTTAATTCCCTTATTTCAACAGGTACCTTCCAGGAATTTACAGACAAGATATTTGAACTTAGTGAAACAAAAGAATCATCTTATGTGTGCTTTGCAAATGCACACATGATGGTTGAATCTTATAAGAGCCCCGAATTCAATAAAATACTAAATAATGCCGACCTTGCTGCACCAGATGGTGGTCCAGTATCCAAAGCTGTAAAAGTTTATCATGGAATTAAACAGGTTCGTGTTCCTGGTATGGATTTACTACCTGTATTATTAGATGAGGCTGAAAAACGCAATAAATCTGTATATTTCTTTGGCACAACTGATGATCTTCTTGAAATAATTAAGGAAAAAGCTGCTAAAGAATTTCCTAATTTGAGAATAGCAGGCACCTTCTCTCCACCATTTAGAAAACTAAGTGAAGAAGAAGAAAATGATATCATAGATATGATACAAGCCACAAACCCAGATTTGTTATTTGTTGCATTGGGCTGTCCAAAGCAAGAAATGTGGATGGCAGCACATATGGGTAAGATAAATGCTTGTATGTTAGGTGTTGGTCAAGCTTTTAGAACCTATGCGGGTGTTGAAAAACGACTACCTAAATGGGCAAGAAATCTTTCTCTTGAGTGGGTTTATAGATTTTATTTAGAACCGGGAAGACTTTGGAAAAGATATCTAGTTACTAATTCCTTTTTCATCTATCTTTTTATAAAACACTTATTTTCACCTAATAAACAGCCCGCAGAGCTTGTATATGAAGAAACTAAAAAGTAAGATAAGTAATAGAGTAAAACTAACACTCGAAAGAACTATTCCTTACAGATATCATTACAAGCCTATTGGTGTTCATCCTGAAGGAGTAAGTAATGAGTGTGTAAGGTTTCAAAATATTTACACTGCCTACGAAAATCCGCTTAAAATAGAAGATGGGCTTTTTGATATTCTTTCAGATTATGATAAACCTGATTATAAATCTGTAACAACAGATTATAATATTATCGAACTGGATGAAGGACGTGTATTTGCTGGGAATGTAGCTACAGTGGCTGTTATTTCAAAAGAGAATAAGATAGTTGGAGAAGCATCATTCAGCTATAAAAATGGAGATGTTGTTCCAGCAGATCAAAATAACGTTTTCCAACAAAAGTTCTTCCCTGAGCCTGAGCACTTTGATTGTACCGTATTCGCTATGCTAAATGGTGGCGGCGGTGCTAGTAATTATGCTCACTATTTAATAGATAGTCTTTCAAGAATTCATCTCTTAAAAAAGAGCGGGAAGTTTGATGAGGTTGACAAGTTTTTAGTTCCAAGTATCAGATACGACTTCCAAGAAGATGCTTTAAAACTACTTGGAATAACCAGAGATAAAATTATTGAAGGAGATAAAGTTCCTCACATACAAGCTAAAAAATTAATTGCCTCAACAGCTCCAAGAGATACTTCTGTAATTATACCATCTTGGGTTTGTGAGTTTCATAGAGATGAATATTTAAAGCCGGAATTTCTTAATGACTTTGATGCACCTTATATTTATATTAAAAGGAGTGATTCTGGAATTAGAAATGTATTAAACGAAGCTGAGGTTGAAGAAATGCTTTCTAAATATGGTTTCAAGTTTTATGAACTTAGAAACCTATCTTTCATTGAGAAAGTAAGTCTTTTTGCAAAAGCTAAAGTTGTTGTGTCTGTGCATGGAGCAGGTTTAACTAATATCATGTTTTGTAGTACAGACAGTCATTTTATCGAGCTTTATCCAGATGTTTACATTTTAACAACCTATGTTGATCTAGCCACTAAAGTTGGTATAGACTATGCATATCAACTATGTAAGTCTAGTGCATTTGCAGATAATGGAGGTGATGCACAAAAAGTGCATGTTACTGTTGATATACCGAAATTAGAAGCTCTTGTAAAAGAAAAAGTTCAGTAAATGTAAAGCATAAGCTATTAATTTTTTGAGATGAAAAAAGTATTAATTCTTCAAAAAGTCCTTCCTGTATATAGAGTTGCCTTTTTTAACAAACTAAAAAACAGGTTAAGTGAGAACAATATTGAGCTTGATCTTATATATGGAAATGGAAGCAAAGAAGAATTATTAAAAAAAGATAAAGTTGATATTCCTTGGGCAAAAAGTAGAAATAATAAAATTTTTAATATTGCAGGAAAGGAAGTTTATTGGCAACCTGTACTAAACGATTTACCAGGTTATGATTTGGTAATTGCAGAGCAAGCTAATAAGCTATTAGTCAACTACTTATTAAATATAAAAAGAAACTTTTCTTCTCAAAAGTTTGCCTATTGGGGGCATGGTAAAAACATGCAAGCAGAAGGCAAAGCATTGGGAAATATATATAAGAAATTTTTTCAGAATAAATGCGATTGGTGGTTTGCTTACACCGCTTCTGTTAAAGAATACCTTAAAGAAAATGGCTTTCCTGAAGAACAAGTAACTATTGTTCAAAATGCTATTGATGCTACAGAGTTACAAAACCAATACAATGATGTAACTCCAGAGGAATTGTTAGCTTTAAAAGAGTCTTTAAATATTAATTCTAATCATGTAGGTATATACTGTGGAGGTATGTACCCCGAAAAAAGATTACCTTTTCTTATTGAGGCTTGTGACAAGATACGTGAAAAGGTAGATGACTTTACTATGATTTTTATTGGTGCGGGAATTGATCAAGAAATAGTAAAAGAAGCTGCTGAGAATAGAGATTGGATGCACTACGTAGGTCCCAAGAGAGGTAAAGAAAAAGCTGTATACTTCAGGTTAAGTGATGTGTTTTTAATGCCAGGTTTAGTTGGTCTAGCAGTACTTGATGCATTCAATACTCAAACCCCTATGGTTACTACAGATTATGAGTATCACAGTCCTGAAATTGAGTATTTACAACATGGCACAAATGGTTTAATTACTGAAAATAACTTAGAAAGCTATGTTGATAACGTACTTAGCATTTTTACTAATAACAACTTACAAAGTACACTAATAGAGGGTTGTACTGTAGCATCTGAGCTATACACAATTGAAGTTATGGTAGAAAACTTTGCTAGTGGTATTGAAAAAGCATTGAATATTACTCCTTTAGAAAAGGAATTAAAAAAAGTCTTTTAAGAAGTGAAAAACTTTAATAAAAAGTAAGGGTTTATCAAAATAAAAACCTAACTTACACTTCACAAAAAAGAATATTAAATATAAAGAAGCACTGATATTTATTTGATTTTCAAAGCCTGAGAGCTAGAGGCATATTCAATTTATAGCTTAATAATACTAACTTTTTAACCTTATCCTGATATGATAGTAAATATGAATGAACAACCATAATTCGAAAATCATTTTTGTCAGGCTTCTTTTTTAAGACATAAATAAAAAAGGCTTTCAGGAAATTCTGAAAGCCTTTTTTAGTAAATTAGATATCAGACTATTCTTGTCCGTTATCACTTGTATTATCTACATCTGGAGTAGTATCATCAGAGTCAGTATTAGGATTATTATTTTCTCCATTCTCTTCATCTATAATCTCTGCTTCTACTTCCTCTATATACTCGATTTTTGCTACAGATGAAATAGCATCACTATCAGCAACTCTGATAACTTTAACACCCTGAGTTGTTCTACCCATAATTCTTAAAGCATCCATGCTCATTCTGATTGTAATTCCATTTTTGGTAACAATCATTAAACCATCTGTATCCTGAACACTTTTAATAGCTACAAGACCACCAGTTTTAGGAGTTATATTTAAAGTTTTAACACCTTTACCTCCTCTACCAGTCTTTCTGTAATCTTCAATGTTAGAACGCTTGCCATAACCATTTTCAGAAATAACAAGTAAAGATGATGTTTGAATATCTTCGATACAAACCATTCCAATTACGTAGTCTTTATCATGCAAAGGAGTAATACCTCTTACCCCTGAAGCAGTTCTACCCATTGGTCTTACTTCAGTTTCGTGGAATCTAATAGCTCTACCAGATTGTAAGCCAAGGAAAACCTCACAGTTTCCATCTGTTAGCATTACATCTAATAAATCATCTCCGTCTCTCACAGTAATTGCAGTAATACCACTTTGCCTTGGTCTTGAATATGCTTCTAATGGCGTTTTCTTAATAATACCATTAGTTGTTGACATAATGAGGTAATTATTATTAATATAATCCTCATCATTAAGCGTTTTTACATTAATTACTGCTCTTACGCTGTCTTCCTTTTCAATTTGAATAAGGTTCTGAATTGGCCTTCCTTTAGAGATTTTGCTACCTTCTGGAACCTTGTAAACTTTTAACCAATATACTTTACCATGCTTGGTAAATATTAGTAAGTAATTATGATTTGAAGCAACAAACATATGTGCAGTGTAATCATCATCTTTAGTTGCTACACCACGAGAACCCATACCACCTCTAGCTTGGATTCTATATTCCTTCAAATTAGTTCTTTTAATATATCCTTCATTAGAAATAGTCAATACCATTTCTTCATTAGGAATCATATCTTCATCCTCAAGATTATCAGCGTTTACTTCAATACTTGAGCGACGAGGATCTGCATATTTATCTTTTAACTCAGTAAGCTCATCCTTAATAATTCCCATTCTTAATTCTTCGCTAGCAAGAATTGCTTCTAGCTCAGTAACTAATTTGGTAACTTCTTGATGCTCATTTTGAATTTTATCTCTTTCAAGTCCTGTTAATCGCTGTAACCTCATATCAAGAATTGCTCTTGCCTGAATTTCACTCAATTCAAACTGCGAGATCAAACCTTGTTTTGCTTCTTCTGGATCAACAGACTTCCTAATTAAAGCTATAACTTCATCTAGATGGTCTAAAGCAATTAATAAACCTTCTAAAATATGTAAGCGTTTTCTAGCTTCATTAAGATCGTATTCAGTTCTTCTTATTACAACCTCGTGCCTGTGCTCTACATAATGGTAGATAAGGTCTTTTAAGTTAAGCGTTTGCGGTCTACCTTTTACAAGGGCCACATTGTTAACATTAAAAGTTGTTTGAAGTGGAGTGTGCTTAAAGAGGTTATTGAGTACTACATCAGGAATAGCATCTTTCTTGAGCTCATATACGATACGTATACCTTTTTTATCACTAAAGTTTTTAACAGCAGTAATACCTTCAATTTTCTTTTCATTAACTATTGAAGCAGTTTTTTCCAATAGCACAGAAAGGTTAACCATATAAGGTATTTCTGTAACAACTATTTGTGTTTTACCAGATGGAGCTTCTTCTATTTCTGTTACTGCACGCATTACAATTCTTCCACGTCCAGTTTCAAAAGCTTGCTTTACACCATCGTAACCATAGATAATACCGCCAGTTGGGAAATCAGGAGCTTTAATATACTCCATCAATTCTGGAATGGTAATATCTCTATTATCTATATAAGTAATTATACCGTCGATTACCTCACCTAAGTTATGAGGAGCCATATTGGTAGCCATACCAACTGCAATACCTGAAGTACCATTAACTAACAAGTTAGGAATTTTTGCAGGCAGTACTACAGGCTCTTGTAAACTGTCATCGAAGTTCGCTTGGAAATTAACTGTATCTTTTTTGATATCAGATAGCATTTCACCAGCAATCTCTTTTAATCTGGCCTCCGTATAACGCATTGCTGCAGGTGGATCACCTTCTATCGAACCGTAGTTACCTTGCCCGTCGACTAAAGGCATTCTTAAAGACCAAGTCTGTGCCATACGAACCATAGAGTCGTATACCGAAGCATCACCATGTGGGTGATATTTACCTAGCACCTCCCCAACAATTCTAGCTGACTTTTTATAAGACCTGTTGTAATAAACTCCCAAATCGGCCATACCATAAAGTACCCTTCTGTGAACAGGTTTTAATCCGTCTCTAACATCTGGTAAAGCCCTTGAGATAATTACCGACATCGAATAATCGATGTAGGCGATTTTCATTTCATCCTCGATATTAATCGGGGTTATCTTTCCTCCTTCTGCCATTTTTTTATTTGAATAATCCTCAAAAAATCCAAGCCGCAAGATACAAAAAAATGCTGAAAAAACGGATTATAATAGCTTGTAAAGCCATTTTATATAATACGTTTATATTGCTTATAACTCGAAATACTAAAATTTTTAATAATTTCTATTAAATCATGAGGAATCAGCAAAAACATCATCAGTTTAATGTTATTTTTCAAAGATTCTCGCAGTTTTTTAATAGCTATACCCATCTGATTTTCAACAGTTTTCACAGAAATATCTAGATAATTTGCTATCTCGGCATTAGACAATCCTTCAAATCGACTTAGAGTAAAAATTACTTTGCATTTATCAGGAAGTTTATCAACAGCCATTCTAAGATTAGCAATAGTATTTTGTGTAGATTCTTCATCAATGGAGTCATTATTAACCGAATATTCAGCTTGGTTTCTAATGATCATTTTCTTCTTTTCTGAATAATTGATGGAAAAATTAATTACTGATTTAGAAAGGTAAGATCGTGGTGAATCTAATGAGTGGAGCTGGTTTCTTTTTAACCAAAATTTAGAAAATACATCTTGAACTATATCTTCTGAAGCATCTTTATCATTAATTATTTTATTTGCCAGATTACAAAGATAATTATAATGCGCTTTAAAAAGCTTTTCAAATTCTTCAGAAGTCACAGTCTCGAAAATTTACTAATTAAACTTACTGCTTCAAATATAATTTGATATAAAAAAAGCCCGGTTAAAACCGAGCTTAAAATTTAATACTTTTATTATAAATTAATGTTGATGTCCGCCTGGTCCATGTGCATGTCCATGATCTTTTTCATCTTCACTAGCCTCTCTTATTTCTAAGATCTCACCTTTAAAAAATAAATTTACACCAGCCAACGGATGGTTAAAATCCATTTTTACATTCTCATCATCAACAGCAAGTACAACTCCGTCTAATGGATTTCCATTCTGGTCTTGTAATGCAAGTGTGTTTCCTACAGTTAGCATTTCTGCTGCTTTCTGCTCATCAGGAAAATTAAACACTTTTTTAGATAATTGAACTATAGCTTCCTGTCTTACAGGTCCGTATGCTTCATCACTTGGTATTTTAAAACCAAAATCGTCTCCAACGTTTTTTCCTTCAAGGTTTGTTTCAAACCCTTTAATCACGTTATTATGACCAAAAAGGAAATAAAAAGGAGAAGATTCATCAACTTTTTGGATTAGCTGACCGCCTTCTTCGTCAGCTCTAAGTTCATATGTCAACCCCACAACCTTATCTTTTCCAATCACCATAATTTCTTAGCTTTATTTTTTTAAGTTTTATTTTTTCAAATTTACCCAATAGATAAAAGAATATAGACTAATGCATTTTTAATTTAAAATCAGTTAATAATTACTTTAAATAATACAATATTATCTTTAATAATTAATATAATTGAATTCTAGAGTATTCCTAATATTAATTAAATGAGTCTAACAGCGTATTCTCTTAAAAACCCTTATTCATTTCTTCACATCGCTGTCTTTGAAACATTTAATATTTAAAAAGATGTTAGCTTTGTAGATAATAATGGAGTTGTATGGAAAAGAACAAGAAATTATACTTTGAGAATCTTGGACGCATATCTTACAAAGAAGCTTGGGATTATCAAACCAAAGTTTTTACAGATACAGTAGAAACCAAACTCGAAAACAGAAGAAAAGAAATAGCAGGTCTACCACAAGAAACTACAAATAATTATTTCCTTTTCTGTGAGCATAACCATGTTTACACACTAGGAAAAAGTGGTGATAAAAATAATTTATTTCTTAATGAAGATAACCTAAAACAGAATGGAATTGAATATTTCAAAATAAACAGGGGTGGTGATATTACTTACCATGGACCTGGACAAGTTGTAGGTTATCCAATTTTAGATTTAGATCATTTTATTACTGACATTCACCTTTATATGAGAAATTTGGAAGAGGTAATTATAAAAACCTTGGCAGATTATGATATAAGAGCTGGCAGGATCGAAAAGCTTACAGGTGTTTGGATAGATTATGAAAAGATGGAAAATCCGCGTAAAATATGTGCAATGGGTGTGAAAATGAGTCGATGGGTTACTATGCACGGTTTTGCGCTAAATGTTAATACTGACTTGAATTATTTTAATAACATGAATCCATGCGGTATTACAGATAAAGCGGTAACATCTATTCAAAAAGAACTCAATAGAAAAGTAGATTTACAAGAAGTTGAAAAAAATATTTTAAAACACTTTGTTGATATCTTTGAAATAGAAAGTTTTGAAGAACAATTTAATTACGTAAATATTTAATCTTAATACATTGACTAATCATAGCATAACACTCTCTCACTCAGGAGAGAAAATAAACGCACAAATTCCACTTACAGCTTCAAAAAGTGAATGT
Organism: Chondrinema litorale; assembly: GCF_026250525.1. GTDB lineage: Bacteria > Bacteroidota > Bacteroidia > Cytophagales > Flammeovirgaceae > Chondrinema > Chondrinema litorale. The sequence goes on along the minus strand of NZ_CP111043.1, from coordinate 3,110,228 downwards.
AATCGTGCGCTTATTATTCAAGCCTTAGCAGGTGATAAAATTACGCTAGATAACATTTCTGAAGCAAGAGATAGCCAAACAATGAAGCGTTTGCTACAATCAAACGAGTTAGAGCTTGATGTTTTAGATGCGGGTACAACTATGCGTTTTTTAACTGCCTATTGTGTGGCTAATAATCGTGAAACAGTGCTTACTGGTACTGCCAGAATGCAAGAAAGACCTATAAAAATATTAGTTGATGCATTAAGAATATTAGGTGCTGAGATTGAATACAAGAAAAATGAAGGTTATCCACCGATCTATATTAAATCTTTTGAGCAAAAAAATAAAGAAGTAAACATTGCTGGAAATGTCAGTAGCCAATACATTTCAGCATTGTTAATGATTGCACCTAAACTACTTTTAGGTATATCGCTAAACCTAGAAGGAGAAGTAACATCAAAACCATATATTTTGATGACACTCCAACTACTCGAACACTTTGGAATTAAATATACTTGGCAGGGGGCAAATATTAGTATTGAGCCTCAAAGCTATCAAAGCAATCATTATTCTATTGAATCTGATTGGTCTGGAGCAAGTTATTGGTACAGCATAGTCGCTTTAGCCAAAGATGCTGAAATAAAATTATTAGGGTTAAGAAATAACTCATTACAAGGAGATAAAGCAATTGTCGAGATCATGTCACAATTAGGTGTGAGCAGTACTTTTGATGAAGAAGGTGTGATTTTGAGAAAAACTACTCCTATTAAAGAATTTAATTTCGACTTTACGCATTGCCCAGACCTTGCTCAAACAATTGCTGTTATTTGCGCAGCTAAGGGTATTAAAGCTAAAATGACTGGCCTTGAAAGTTTACGCATAAAGGAAACTGATAGAATTGCAGCCATCCAAAATGAATTGGCTAAAATAAATGTGGAAGTTGTAGTTGATGGTGATAAAGGAATCGAAATAATACCTAATAATTTAAAAGTGGAAGGAGTTGTGTTTGATACATACGAAGACCATCGAATGGCTATGGCTTTTGCGCCTCTTTCTTTATTAGGAAATATCGGTATTGAAGAACCAGATGTAGTAAATAAATCTTATCCTCCTTATTGGAAACATCTAAAGCTAGCTGGATTTGAAATTACTGAATAAGATTAAAAGAGCTTCTGTTAAAACAGAAGCTCTTTTATTTTTAATTCCCTTTTGGCTCTTTCTCTGTTCCAGTCTTTAAGAAAACAGCAGGTAATTCACTTTCTTTATATAGTTTATTGAATGCATCTAATTCAATATCTATAATTTGCTTCATTTCTTCTTTATACTCTGCCCATTCAGCTAACAAATCATTCAATCTAATTTTTGCTCCTTCAGTTGGCCTTGGGTCATGTGTGTCTACTCTGCTTTTCAAATTAAGTAACTCTGCATTTAATTGATTTTTGAAATTAATTACATCCTGAAAAGTTTCTTGTTTCGGTTGAATTAATCGTTGTTCCCAAGCTTCAATTTTTGAAATTATATTCTTTCCTGTATCTAGTAAAATTTCAGTGCCATCAAGATCTTTCAAATAGTTATTGATATTCTCAACCTGTTTTTTAGCATCTCGCATCATATTAACAGACTTATGTATATCAATTACACTTTCTTCAACCGACATTAATATATCTTGTTGAGCCTCAAAGTCAGATGGTAAAACTTCTAACCTTGGATCTGGTAATATTTCACATTCAACAACTTGCACCTCATCTCCTAGCAACAATCTAATTTGATACTCTCCTGGCGCCACTATGTGCCCTCGGTAATCTCCCATAACAAATACATCTGGAATACTTGGAATTCCTTCTCGTCTAAAATCCCATGCAAACCTATTTACCCCTTGCTTAGTTGGCAAAAGTTGCTTAGGAGCTGGACCACCATCATAAGGCTTAAAGTTTTCATCTTTTTTATTATCGTATTTCCTAATAATCTTTCCGGTCTTATCTAAAATTTCTAATGTGATAAGCGTGCTATCTTTTTCTTTGATTTCCTCTTTTAGATAATAATCAATGATAACTCCATTGAGGGGGTTTTGTCCAAAGCCTGGAACTGGTTCTGGTGGAATTGGAGCATCTAATCTATATGTTGGTTTTGGAGCAAACAATTTTATCGAAACATCAGCTAATACTCCATCACTTTGTTGTAAGGCACTCATATCATCCAAAATCCAGAAACCTCTACCTGAAGTTGCGATTACCAAATCATTTTGTCTGGTGGTAATATCATTTATAGGGCTTATTGGTAAATTCAGTTGGAATTTTTTCCAATTATCTCCTCCATTATACGAAACATATAAGCCTGTTTCAGTACCTGCATATAATAAGCCTTGTGTTACTGGGTCTTCTTTTACTACTCTAACATAATCTTCAGAAGTAAATCCATTGGTAATCAATTTCCATGTTTCTCCATTGTTTTCAGACTTATAAACATAAGGAGTGTAATCATTTAGCTTGTATCTTAGGTGAGTAATATAGACTACAGATGGATTATGTGGTGACACCTCAATAGAATTTATAATTCCTTCTTGCAAGCCTTCAGGAGTGACATTTTTCCAGTTTTTTCCATTGTCTGAAGTTACATAAACCAATCCGCAATCACTACCTGTCCAAATTACTCCAGCTTTATGCGGTGATTCAACCATATATGTTAAAGTATTATAATTCTCTCCTCCTGCACCTTCATTTGTAAAAGGGCCTCCACCTTCACCTTGTTTTGTTGTATCATTCCTTGTTAAATCTGGGCTGATTTCTTTCCAACTTAGCCCTCCATCTATACTTGTTAAAACTTTATTTCCCCCATGATAAATTGTTTTTTTGTCATGTTGCGACATAATAATTGGCGCATTCCAATTAAAACGGTACTTCATATCCTTTGGAATTGACCCCAAACCAACTACAGGATAAGCCATAATATCTTTAGTAGCATTTGTTTTTTTATCAAATACTGAAATATTACCTTGATAACTGCCACCATAAACTAACTCTGGATTATCTTCATTAAATGCAATAAATGCACTTTCACCACCAGATACAGGATACCAATCTTTCCATCCGATACCTGAATTTTCAGTTCTACTTGCAATGGCAACTGTGGTATTATCTTGCTGTCCTCCATAAACAAAATAAGGAAACTGGTTGTCAGTAGTTACTCTGTAAAACTGGACTGTTGGTTGATTTTGCTGTGTTGACCAGCTTTTTCCACCATTAAATGAAATGTTAGACCCGCCATCATTCGCATTGATCATGATTTGATTATTTTCAGGATGAATCCATAAATCATGATTGTCTCCATGAGGTACAGCAAGAGGTTGAAAAGTTTTTCCACCATCTACGGATTTAAGTACAGGAGCATTTAAAACATAAACTACATCTTCATTCACAGGATCTGCAAATACCTCCATATAATACCAAGAGCGAGCTTGAGTCACCCTAGACTTGTTTATATATTGCCATTTTTTTCCTCCATCATCAGATCTATATACACCTCCTTCTTCTGCTTCAATATTTGCATAAACTCTTTCAGGGTTTGCTCTGGAAACTGATACTCCAATTTTTCCCATTACTTCTGGCAAACCTTCTGTAAGTTCTTCCCAAGTCTCTCCTGAATCAGTGGATTTGTAAAGCCCAGAACCTGCTCCCCCACTTTTAACTTTCCAGGGGAAACGTGTATGCTCCCACATTGCTGCATACAGAATTCTTGGGTTAGTCATATCCATAGACAAACTTGAAGCCCCTGTATTTTCATCTACATAAAATACTTTTTGCCATGTAACACCTCCATCAACAGTTTTATAAATCCCTCTATCTTCTGATGGACCATGAGCTGCACCTTGAGCTGCTACATAAACTATATCTGGGTTTTCAGGATGGATAATAATATCTGAAATATGTTTGGTTTTATTCAGTCCAATATTTTTCCAAGTTTTTCCGGAATCAGTAGACTTATAAACACCATCTCCATGAGAAGTCATCACACCTCTAATAGCATGCTCTCCCATTCCTATATAAATAACATTAGGATCAGATTCAGCTACTGCAACGTCTCCTACTGAACTTGAATTTAACTGACCATCTGTGATATTTTTCCAAGTTATACCAGCATCAGTAGTTTTCCATATACCTCCGCCAACAGTTCCCATGTAATAAGTCAATTTATCTTGTTTAACACCGGAAACAGTTACTGATCTTCCACCACGAAATGGCCCAATATTCCTAAATTTTAATCCTTTGTATTTTTCGGCATCTGGAAGTTGTATTTTTTCTTCTTGTTTTTTCTTTTTCTGAGCATGAAGAGGGGAATGGATCACAGAAAAAAACACAACCAAAATGGTAATGTAATAGTACAGTTTGTTCATCTTATTCTTTAAAATGTAGTTTAAATAATTAACACTTTAATCTAATGAATAAGATGTTTCAATAAAAATATGGAGAAATAAGAATAGTATAAAATAAAAAAAGCCTCAGAAAACTGAGGCTTTATATTATATAAACAAATTATATCTTAACATTATCTAGATTCTGGTGTGTTACCATCAGCACTAATCATTGCACATCTGAATCCAATAGTTGCTGTTGCAGAATCTTCTTCAAGATATCTTCTTGTACCTGGAGATAACCAGTATGCAACATCTTTCCAAGAACCACCTTTATAAACTCTTACATGATTATCTATAAAAGTAGTCCATTGAGGTTTGTCATATACATAATCCCAGCTAGCATCATCAAGGAAACCACTATTACGAACAGGGTTTAAGTCTTCAACATCTTGGTGAGAAAGAGGACGATAAATATCTTCGACCCACTCACTTACATTACCAGACATATTATATAAACCGTAATCGTTAGGAGGATTAGCAAATATCCAGTCAGTAATCATTGAACCATCATTCAATTTACCTGCAATACCTGCATAGTCACCTCTACCTCTCTTAAAGTTCGCCATAAAAGTTCCCATTTCATCACCGTAAGGATTTCTTAATGAGTGACCATCCCAAGGATAAATTCTTCTATGACTATGGTTTTCATCGTATTCTTGTACACCTATTAATGCTTGTGCTGCATATTCCCATTCTGCTTCAGTTGGAAGTCTATAGTTTGGTACAACAATACCTGACTCTAAAGGAATTCTTTCACCAGCTTCTACAGCTGACATTTCCTCATCAGTCCCACTTTCTAAAGCAAGGTTTCTATTAACCATTGTAGTTCTCCACACACAGTAGTTTTTAGCTTGCAACCAGTTAACACCAACAACTGGGTGATATCTGAAACCAGGATAACGGAAGTAATGATCTACATATGGATCGTTAAATGCCAAATCTTTAGACCACACAGTTGTATCTGGTAATGCCTCTTCGTAATACTGTTGACCTGAATCTCTTGCATAGTGAAGATATTCTAACCAGTGAATATTTGCTACTTCAGTCTCATCCATATAGAATGAGTTAACAGTTACAGTTCTTTCAATGTTATCCATTGCTCCTAAAAGGTCTTCTTCAAAGGAGCCTAAAATAATTCTACCTCCTTCAACATACCTTAAACCAGGTCCTAGCGGTTGACCTTCATATTTCCTAACACCGAATGAATTCTCATCTTTACCGTTGTAAGCCATCCCTGTAGTAGAACTTCTTTTTCCAGGGTTTGATGATGTAGGAAAGTCGTTCTTTTTCCCACAACCAGTCATAAAGATTGCGCCGACTAACAGCAAAGAAGAGATGTAAAAAAAGCTCTTTACTTTGTTCATGATATAATTTTTTTTAAAACTCGAGGTATTTGATTCTCGCTAAACAACTAACTATGTGATGCGCTATTTATTGCTTCGAAAAAATTAGCAGAACAGCAATTTGTTTAAATTTATTAGTAACCTTTTCAAGAATTATACCTAAATCAAATATTAAGCATTTCTGCGGCTACTTTCATAGCTTGATCTATTGAATTTATATCATTTATTATTAAAATAACCCTCTTTTTAGCATCTTTTAGCCTGCATATTTTAGGATTTTTTCTCACAAATGATAAAACTTTTCCAAAGTAATCAGAATTATAGAACTTTTCATTCTCATGACTAACAAAATAAGCTTTAAAAACATCATTTTTTAAAACTAATTTTTCAATTCCGAGCCTTTCACAAACCCATCTCAACTTAATTGTCTCAAAAAGAAGTTGAACACTATCTGGAATCGGTCCGAATCGATCAGTTAGAGAAGTCTTAAACCTATCTAATTCTGAATCATTTTTTATTGCATCTGCACTAATATAGAGATTTAAACGCTCTGAGATATTACTAACGTAAGTCTCAGGAATAAGTATTTCAAAATCGGTTTCAATATTACAATCAACCTTAATCTCTTGTGCCGATAACTCAATTTCTTTACTAAAAAGTTCTCTAAATTCAGTTTCTTTTATTTCTTGAATAGCATCTTCAAGTATTTTATTGTACATATCAAAACCTAAATCGGTTATAAAGCCACTCTGTTCTCCTCCTAATAGATTTCCTGCTCCTCGTATATCTAAATCTCTCATAGCCACTTTAAAACCATCTCCAAGATCAGAGAACTCTTCTAAAGTACTCAATCTTTTTCTTGCATCAGCAGTAAGATTGATTGTATTTGGTGTAATTAAGTAACAATAAGCTTTTCTATTAGATCTACCAACTCTACCACGCATTTGATGCAAGTCTGAAAGACCAAAGTTATGTGCTCTATTAATTATAATAGTATTTGCGTTTGGAATGTCCAAACCAGATTCAATGATATTAGTAGAAACCAATACATCATATTCACCTTCAATAAAGCGCATCATAATTTTTTCTAGTTTAGCCCCTTCCATTTGACCATGAGCATAAGCAACTTTAGCATCAGGAACTAAATGAATAATATTGTTGGCAATACTTTCAATATCACTAATTCTATTATGTACAAAAAACACCTGACCTCCTCTTTTGAGCTCATAACTTACAGAATCTCTTATAAATTCATCTGAATAAGTATGTAGCTCAGTTGTAACTGGTTGGCGATTTGGTGGTGGAGTTCCGATTACAGATAAATCTCGCGCTCCCATTAAAGAAAATTGAAGTGTTCTTGGAATTGGTGTTGCTGTAAGAGTAAGTGCATCTACATTTACCGTCATCTCTTTAAGCTTTTCCTTAACCTTTACACCAAATTTCTGCTCTTCATCAATAATCATTAAACCAAGATTCTTGAAATCCACATCTTTACTGGTTATTCTATGGGTACCAATTAAGATATCAACTTTTCCCTCTTTTACTCTTTTTAATGTATCTCTAATCTGTTTAGTAGAACGAAAACGATTAATATATTCTACCTCACATGGTAAGTTAGATAGTCTCTCCTTAAAAGTTCTATAATGCTGCGCGGCTAAAATAGTTGTAGGAACTAAAACAGCAACCTGCTTACTATCACATACAGCCTTAAATGCTGCTCTTATTGCAACCTCAGTTTTACCAAATCCTACATCCCCACAAACCAACCTATCCATTGGATGGGGCAGCTCCATATCTGCTTTTACTTCTTCCGTTGCTTTACCTTGGTCTGGAGTATCTTCATAAATAAAAGAAGATTCTAACTCAGCTTGTAGGTATCCATCTGGCGAAAACTGATAACCCGGAGCATTTTTTCTCTTAGCATAAAGCCTTATCAGATCCTTGGCAATGTCCTGAACTTTTTTCTTAACCTTCCTTTTTTTCTGCTCCCACTCTACAGAACCTAATTTACTAACCTGAGGAGTTCTACCTTCTTGCCCAGAATATTTTGAAATTTTATGAAGTGCATGGATACTAATAAAAAGAATATCATCATCTCGATAAATAAGCCTGATTGCCTCTTGTAGTCTTCCATTATTTTCCACTTTTTCCATTCCCCCAAAGCGTCCAATTCCATGATCCGAGTGTGTTACATAATCTCCAACCTTAAGCTCTTTAAGCTCTTTTAAGGTAATTGCCTTGGTCTTAGAAAATTTTCTTTTCTCGTAATACCTGTGAAATCGTTCAAAAATTTGGTGATCTGTATAACATGCCAACTTCAAGTTTGTATCCTCAAAGCCAGAGCGTAAACCAATATTCAATTCATTAAAAGCTGTATCAGGATTAATTTCTTCGAATATTAACTTTATTCTTTCTAACTGTTTGGGAGATTCAGCAGTGATAATAGTTGAAAAACCATCTAACTGTTTTTTGCCAAGCTCTTCAGTCAATAAGCTAAAATCTTTGTGAAAAGAAGGTGGAGGTTTACTTGCAAAAGTTACTACTTCTGCATCTTTCAGGTAAAACCTGTTTCCATATTCAAGACATTTAAACTTTTGAGAAATTGTGTTAAACTCTTCTGGAAGTTCAAATAAGTCTTCAGGGTTTTGTATTACCTGTGTATCACCACTTTTTTTTAGAATCTTATTAAAATCCTTTTGTGCAGTTGCAAAGTATTCTGCAATGGTATCAGTAGTTAGTTGTAAGTCTTTTATCCATATAAATGTATCTGATGGTATAAATTTAAGAAATGACTCACGAACTTCATGTAACAGTTTTGTTTGTACATCTGGTATAATTGCTGCAACTTCATGCGAATTGGTAGAAAGTTGAGTTATTGGATCAAAACTACGAATTGTCTCAATCTCATCACCAAAAAGCTCTAATCGATAAGGAGTTTCATTAGCATAAGAAAATACATCGATAATCCCTCCTCTCACTGCATATTGACCAGCTTCATAAACAAAATCAGCTTGTTCAAAATCGTATTCTCTAAGTAGCTCAACTATAAAAGAAACATCAACCTTCTCACCTACTCTTGCAGTAAGTGTATTTTCAAGCAAAGACTTTTGATTAATTACTTTTTCAGTTAATGCATCTGGATAAGTTACTATTAGATTCCCTGCTTTTAATTTTTTATTTATCTGATTTAATACTTCTGCTCGCTGTAAAACATTAGCATTTTCTACCTCAGTAAGCTGATATGGTTTTTTATAAGATGTAGGGAAAAAATATATTTCTACATTGGGAAGTAGATTCTGTAAATCGTTGTGAAAGTAAGAAGCTTCTTCTTTATCATGTAAAATAAAAAGGTGATTTCCTTTTTCTTGTTTATAGGTAATTGCTGCAAAAATTGCATCCATACTACCTGTAAACCCTTTAAGATTGATATTTTTTTCGGGGCTTTTAAATATTTGATGAAGAGCAGACTGATAAAAGCTATCTTCACTGAAAGTTGTCAGAAAATTATCAAGTGCTAAAGGTTCGTGCGATTGAGTATTTATGTCTTGTAAAGCCAAAGTAAACCTTATTCTTGTCTGATTAAAAAATTATTTCTACTGCGATTTCATTTCCTCTTTCTATTTTTCGGGTTTTTATTGGTTCCAGCAGATTTTTTTTCTTCTTCCTCCTCTTTCTTCTTGATGTATTGTACCCAAAGGAAACACACACCTGAAATCATGAAAGCCCAATAACTTGCCTGAATACCAAAATAAAAAGATTGGTGAACACCTATAATAAAAAATACTGCCCCAATAGAAAGCAATATAACTTTGAAATTCATATAATTTATTCCTGAATAGTAAATATTCCTGTAACTCCTCCGGTAATTTTAAATTCACTAAAATCCTGTTTTGCTCTTAATCCATTACCGTTAATTACTTCTGTTTGAGTTGTAATTTTAACAGGAGTGATGCTATCTGTAAAAATTTCTTGAGATTTTTTATCCCAATAAAGAACTTCGGTTTCTAAAGTTTGACCTTCTTCTTCATTTACAACTACTACATTTCTGTGTACAGAATAAGATTCGTCATATGCTTTAAAATAACCACTATCAGCCTCTAGGGTTGTGGTCTTGAGACCTAATGAATCATAAAACTCAACATAAAGTCCTTTGGGATATTCTTCGTCTCTACTCTTGAATTTATACTGAAGAGGAGCCTCAATTTTAAGCCTCACAGTAGAGTTTTGACTGTATAGTGTAGAAACATCTAGATAAGTCATGATGGGAGAATTCTCTTCTAACTCAAAAGTCTCAATGGAATCATCATCACTACAAGATACTAGAGTTGTAAGTGCTAATAAAAAAACTGAACTGTAGAGTAATAAATAAAACTTCTTCAAAATATCTGACTTTAACTAAATATTTCTCTCCTAAAAGAAAAAGTAAAATTGATAAAACACACTTATATTTTCAAACTAAAATTTAACTAGTCTGTTTTGCAAAATACAATATGGTTTATGTCAATTCTGATTAGGATTTAGATTAGTGCAAAAGAAGTTATTTTTTACCTATTTTTTCTAGTTTTAACAAAAAGCTATAGTTTTTAACAAACCACTCGCTTTTTATAGATCGATTATAACTCCTTTTATCTCAATTACATCAGGGTTTTCTGCTGTTTTTTCTGCCTTTACTAATACTGATATATCTTTAGAACTTGCTTTTAACTTACCTAACCATGAACTTTTTTCTGCAGCTTCGAAACATATATGTAAGTACTCTGCAAAAGAAGAAGTTCCCGACTCGTGAATGAAATATTCTTGCAATTTCTCAATAGAAATATTTTTCAATTCACCATCTGTATAACCTGTTTTTAGATAAAGGGCTTCATCTAAATTTTTAATAAAAGATTTACCAGTTGATTTCTCAAACACTAAATGAAATTGATAAGTGTTGATTAAATCTGAATTTGAAATAGAATCACCTTCTGCAACAGGTTTATTAATTGCTTCTTTAACTGGTTTTATTACTCCTGCGAATCTAATTTCATTTTGATCTTCTTCTTTTTCACAAATTCCTTCTAGTTTAAATTCTTTTACTTTATCATCTTTAGTTTTCATTTTAAAACTACAAGCAAAACTTTCTGTATTCTCTTCTTTTAGAAGGTATTTCTCCAATGATTGCGTGAAGCTTTCCACAGTATCTTCAGAGATAAGTGCTTTTAATTCGTTTAAAGTACTTGGCAGGTTTTCAAACTCAATTGAGCATACTTCAACAAAATTTGCTGATAACCACACAGGTATATCATTATTTAACCTTTCAGCATTAACATCTACAACTAATTCAATAATGCTTTCATTACTAATGATTGACGCACGTTCATATCTGGAGTTTAAAATTTCAACTTGCTTTTTATGTAGCTCAATTTCTTCTAAAGCTTTTCGATTCTCATTTTCGTGTTCTTCGAGAATCATTGCCTGTATTTTATATTTTTCTTCTTCTTCTTTGTAAAGAGAAATATCTGTAATTGCTCCACTTATTATGGTTATTTCATTATTTGCCTTATTTACTCCTGCTAATAATTTTATCCATTTTATATTTTCCCCCACTATAAGACATCCATCCCATTCTATATCCTCTCCTGAAGAAATTGCAGTATTTAATATTTCTTTAAAAGACTCTTTACTTTCTTCATCAAGTAAGGCGTCAAAATCATTGAGTGTTTTAAATTTAGATTTTTCTATTCCAGTAAGTTTATAAGCTCCTTCGCTTACAATTTTAAATGTAGCTTGGGTATCAGCATCAAAAACAAGCTGGAAAATCATTCCTGGCACTGCTGAAGCAATTTCTTCAAATGCTTCTTTCTCTTTAGTTAGATTCTGTGTTTTCTGAACAACTTCAGTTTCTAAATTATTTTTTAATTGCATCAATTCACCTTGCTTTCTCGACATCTCTTCTTGAGTAGCATAAAGCTCTTCTAGACTTTGACGCATCTCTTCTTCTTGAGCATTAAACTGCTCCTCTCTTTCTTGTGCATCAATTAAAAGCGTTTGGGTAATCTGATTACTTTTTAATGTTGATACCGTTGATGCAAGACTCTCTGCTATTTTCTCTACAAATTCGATTTTATAACCTTCAAGTTCTTTAAATGAAGCAATCTCGAGCACACCTTCAACAGTATCATTCAGCTTAAGAGGCACAATAAGCAAGAAATTAGGTTTCTGCTTACCTAAACCTGAACTTATACTAACATATGACTCAGGTACATCTTTTAAAACAGTTGTTTCTTTCTCGATAAATGTTTGTCCTACCAAACCTTCACCAAACTTCTTTGCTACTTTTAACTTCTTCTCTAAAAATTTCTTTTTATCATAAGCATAACAAGATACCATTTCCAAATACTGGTTATCTGGTTGCTCATTATTATGCATAAATATTGCACCTTGGTTAGCCTCTATGTATTTAATTAATTCTGATAATACCTGATCGCAAGTTTCTAAAAGGCTCTTATTGTTACTTCTCAATATAGCAGCAAAATTGGCTATACCACCACTAGTCCAAGCCCTTCTTTGTTCTTCTTCAGCAAGATCATCTAATTGATCTCTCATAGTTACCAAAGCATTACCAAGATAATCGTTTTCACTAGCAGGTTTAAAATTGTATTTAAAGTTACCATTACCAACTTCAATAGAGAATTTACTGGCTTCTTTAAGCATTTCTTTCACCTGATTTCCAGCAAGAATAATTGGGTTTAACTCATCTGAGGTTTCTTCTACACTTTCAGGAATAATTCCTAAAGCTAATTGATCTAGCAATTGCCTTGGTTTGTTTACGGCTTTTAATAGTGAAACTGAAAAAGAACGAGCTATTAAACCTCCTGCAATTGCAGCGATTACGGCAATTAATAAAGTTAAATAACTTGTATAAGAGATGTTGTCGTCATTTTTTACCATATCAATGGCCATCTCGTTTTCTTGTTCTTCTATAATAGTTGTAATTAGAGTTATAATATGACCCTCTAACTCAATTACCTCATTGGTTATAAATGGACCTATTTCTGCTGAAAAATCTCTGTTTGCTTGAAGAGTAGCAAGTGCAAAAACAGTATCTGTTACATTTTGGAGATTAGCTGTTTTTTTTATTTTATTGGTGATCATCTCATCCAGTTTGCGCTGTACTCTGCCATACTGATACAGATACTCCTCCAAAGAATCTAGTTTTTGAACAATACTATCAGCTTCTAATATTTCTTTAGCATTTTCCAGATCTTTAATTGCGGTGTTTACTGAGGTATCCCATTTAAGCTCTCTTTCTTTTACTATATCTTTATTTTCAGTAATTATATAGGCTCTCTGTAATGCCATATTTCTATCTATAGCATTAAGAATCTCCTTATTCGCTCTAATAATAGGAATATGTAGCTCAGTTAGTCTCTCATTAATACTTGTAGTTCTGTTAAGTCTGAAAATGATAATTGAACTAAATACAATAAGAAAAAAAATAAATAAGCCTACTAGTATAAAAATTTTACCTCTTAAGGTAAAAAGAGAAAACCTGCTAAACACTTTTTTCATAAAAAATGAAATTGATCTGAATGCAAGGTAAACGAGAATTAACCGCAAGACGTATAATGTCATTACATCTAAATTCTCCCTATAAACTCAAATTTTGAGTACTATTGAACGCTTATATAGCCTATTTTGGATAGGATTAATTGTAGGAATTAAATTAATTAAAGGTACTGAAACACACGATCAGTACCTCACCTTAATACCATGATAATATTCTTGCAGTTTGTAGTCTTTTCTTAGTGGGTAGCCCTCCCAATCTGTAGGTAAAAGTATTCTTCTCAAATCAGGGTGATTTTCGAATTTTATGCCTAATAAATCATACACTTCTCTCTCTAACCAATTAGCTGTTTTCCAAACACTAACTACTGAAGGCAAAACAGGTAACAATTCTGTAGATCTAGGAAGTTTAACTTTTAGGTTAATGCGATAATTAAATGGAATGGAATTTAATGAATAAATAACTTCCAAACTTTCTTCTTCTGGTTGGTTATCAATTCCTGTAATACAAGAAAGCATATCGAAATAAAGCTCCCGATGATCTCTTAGTAATAGACAAACTTCAACAAGTTTTTCAGGTTCTATTAAGATATACTCATCTACATTACCAGAAAAGGTTTCAGTTACAATATCTACTCCCAGATTATCTGAAATAATAGTTTCTATTTTCTGAATCAATTCGGACATACTTTATACTTTTTCTTTTTGCATTAAAGTTTCCAAAGCTGTTGGTGCCATTAATGTTTCTTTCCTTATTTTTTCCTGTAATTTCAAAAAACCACCAATAAGAGCCTCTGGTCTTGGGGGACAACCAGGCACATAAATGTCTACAGGAATTACTCTATCAACACCTTTTACTACATGGTAACCATGTTCCCAATAAGGTCCGCCACAATTTGAACAACTTCCCATCGAAATCACATACCTTGGTTCAGCCATTTGTTCATACAGTCGTCTTACTCTATCGGCCATCTTAAATGTAACAGTACCTGCTACAATCATCACATCAGACTGTCTTGGAGATGCTCTAGGAAACACACCAAATCTATCGAGATCATAGCCAGAAGCAAAAGTTGCCATCATTTCAATGGCACAACAAGCCAAACCAAAACCCATTGGCCACATTGAAGACAATCTTGCCCAATTAATTAAATCATCGACTTTTGTTACAACTACACCACCTTTACCAAATTTCTGATCGAGAAGTCCCATATACTATGAATAACTATAAGCTATTGGCTATTTTTCTTAATTATACTTTTTAGCTAGCTTGCTGTACTTTTCATCATACTCATTATTTCCCATACTTTTCCAGTACTTAGCTAAACCATCGTAAATATAGAAATAAAACCTGTTACCGTCAGAATTTACATCTTTGTTATAGTAAAGTGCGTTTTCGAATGCCTGTTTTGCCTTGGTACTATCAGGATCTTTCCGTTGGAGTACAATTCCCCGATAGGTTTCAAAACCAGCTTTATAAAAGTTATTTAGATTCTTCCAATTATTTGATTGAAGCAATGCATCCATCTCATTATACTTCTCTGCTTTATTAAGTACGGCTAAAAATTCTAGTAGGTAAAGCTTATTTCCAGGAAATTTTTGATGTAGTTGTCTATACAACTCTAAACCTCTTTGCTTTTTATTTTCATTATGAAAGTAGATATCAGCCAAGTATTCTAAAGATTCTGGATTAGTAAACACAGCTTTTTTTGCGGCTATTTCCAGTTCCTGTAACCCTAACTCCTTATCACCAGGCTTAAAAAAAATCATGAAAGGTTTGTAAACTGGGTGCTGATCTGGATAGTATTCTCTATAATAATTATATATACCCGATGGAAAATAAAACTCAATATACCTATCTTTCAATTCAATACATTGTTGAACCAGCTTGTACATATCTTTTGCCGCACCTACTGCTTTCATACTTCTACCAAACCTGTCATAATTTCTCATCATAACAGCTTTAGACATTAATTGAAATAAGATAGCATCTTCATTATCCTCATCCTCTTCTAAAATTTCTTCTGCAAGTTCATTAGCTTTTTCAAGCAACTCCATGTGTTTATTATATTTCTCGCTGTCTTCTTCAAAAGGATAATTCTCCCAATAAATACTCATAGCTTCAAGAAAAAAACCTGTTGGATGGCTTGGGTGATATTTCTTAAAATAGTTAGCTATATCTTCAGCTTTCTCAAACTGCCAGTTATACATAGCATACAGCCCTTCTTCTGCATATCTTTCATAAGCAGATGAAGTAGAAATTTTAGTTAGTGCCTGTGCATTAACCAGCTGGTTATACCACATAAAAGTAAAAAGTACCAAAGTACTTCTAAAAACAATGTTAATTCTCTTCCGCAAAATAGCTTTCTTCAGTATTTAATATGACAAAATAAATGATATAGGTAAAATGTAAGGATATAGTAAAATAACAATCAATTGACGTTGGGAATTTTAATAATAATGTTTTATTATGAAAAGCATCGAATATTGTAATTGTTTAGCTTTAATTCACAAAAAACCTTAGACTGTTTAACTATATTCTAGTACTGCGGCAATAAATTATTTCATAATTCCATAAATTATCATAAGGATAAGTATACTAAACCCTCAAAAACAACATTTTCCCTATTACAAATACATATTCTTTAGAAGTAAAGAAAAATCTATAGAGGAATACCATGAAAAAATATTTTTTTTAACAAAAGTGAGAATTAATTGTGATTTTTTTAGAAATGAATAATTTATTTTAATTTGTATTCCTCAATCAATATAGCACTAAACAGCAACAGATTTCAATTAAACTTTTGAAGATAGCCTCATTTGAGATGCTAGTATTTGTAAGAATTTGAATAAACATTGCATTAAATGACTAATTCTTATGTTAATCAATCATTTAAGAAACATCAGGTAGTAGTCACCTACACATGATTATTGATAGTAAAAACATAAAAGTAAAGCAAAGTCGTTTAGCAATAGAAAATTTTTAAAGAGAGACCTAAATTTTTTTAAGGTGAGGATACGAATCATATTTGAACTTAAGAATAAGGGTGCTGTACTTCCTTTTCATCATCAGAAACAGATACGTGCTTTGTTCAGGCAGGTGGTGGGAGAAGACTACCTAACGGATAACCAAAATTTCAACTTTTCAGGCTTAAAAGGTCAAACCAAGGTAGGAAGAGAAGGACTTCATTACTTCTCAAAATATGTAACTTTAGTTTGCAGCAGCATCGATAAAGAGTTTATCAATTATTTTATAAATAAGCTCTTTGACTATGATAACATATTACTAGGAGATCTACTACTAGAGCCTATATATGTTGAAAAAGAGGTGAATGATAGAGAATTTAAGGAGTCGATGAGATATTTGTGTCTATCTCCATTGGTTGTTCTAAATACAGACAGCAATGAAAAAAACAAGGAGTTTATCCACCCTACATTAGATAAGTTTTCTGATTTTCTGTACGAATCTACTATGTTACGTATGGAAAGATCGAAACTTTACACCAGTCAGGAGATCGAATCTTTCTACAAATTCCAGATCATTCCAGACAAAATATACTTAGATAAAATCCACAAAAAAGAGAAAAAATTTGCAAGAATTTATACAACCATAAAGCAGGGCAGAATTTTAGAAGTGAGAGGTTACACCTTCCCATTTGCGCTTTATGCACATCCTAAAGTGCAGGAATTTGTATATAACTGTGGATTTGGAGAATTAACAGCAAATGGTTTTGGTATGCCTGATTTTGTAGATACAGGACATATCACCAAAGAAGTTATATTCGAGAAACAAATAAACAGCAAAGAAAAACTTAAGTTATAATAAATGGGGCTGGAGAGAAAGAAATCACAAAAATTATCAGTGAAATCCAGCCTATAACTTTTCTCTTGGTATCCAGTGGTTTGCGTTCATAAGTTTCAGGATGATACACTCCTAAGACTCTCCCCAATAGCAAGCCAAAAACTAACCAGCCACTGAAACCAATTACCTCCGGAAAAATATATTTTACCAGCAATTGGAGGCTAAATACGCCAAAAACTATAAGAACAATATGCAATTTATTTTTGCTGAGTTTGTCAAAAACAAAAAACAAAAACAGTAGATAAAAAGCTACCATTTGCATATTATAATCAAAGTTTTCTACAAAATCTTGGATAGAAAATATACCCAAGCCACCTATAAAGATAAATAACACAAAAAAAGCAGGTGATGCAATCCTATGTTTTTTCGAGCCAATTAATCCATACAAAATATGTCCCCCATCTAGTTGACCAATAGGAATTAAATTAAGTGCTGTAAAGAAGCATGCTAAAAAACCAGCCAACAGCCATGGATAATGCATAATCTCATGCGGATTTGGAATTCGTGCAGGATCGTCTACTAAATATGCTTTACAAAACTCATATAAAAGGTTGGTTCCCATTTGTAAATTGGCTCCTTCTGGTAAGTCTTTATAAGCTTCTTCCTCGTAATTAGCACCAAGCTCCTTGTATTCTGGGTGAATTTCATAAATATAATCTGGCTCAGGCAGATGAGTAAAGCCATAAAAAATAACAAAGAGGGCAACTATAAATCCTGCTAAAGGACCAGCTATTCCCACATCGAAAAACTCTTTGCGAGACCTTATCATACTTTTTATTCTGATAAAAGCCCCCATTGTTCCGATTGCTGGCATTAATCCCAAAAACCAAAAAGGTATATAAAATGGCAATGTTACTTTAAGCTTATAGTATTTAGCAGTAAAATAATGGCCAAATTCATGAAATGTAAGAATAGTTAGAAAAGGAATCGAATAAGTTAAACCCTTAATTAAATCTGACTTTTCTATATCTGTCAAATAGCGCCAGACAGCTTCAAGAAATGTCCAATCTTCACCTTCAGGTATTGTTATAAACCTACCTGCGGTCCATTCCATACCGGCAAAAGTAGTAGCAGTAAAAGTTAAGAGGAATAAAAAAAGATGTAAAAGTCCTTTCTTCAAAATAAAAATTATAGTTAAAAGCTGATTGAAGCAATGATAACAAGTAAAGAGAAATTTGAAAAAATAAATTCAGAAAGCTGCTTTACAAAAAATATATTTAGCGCTTAAATACTTTAAACATCCTCCCCCACATCCGTTTTTCAAAATTCCAGAAAAAAGTAAATTGTCCGAAAATCGCTCCAACTGTAATGAGCAATACTTGATAAATAAGAAAGCCTAAAAAGTATATGCCAACTGTCTGTAAAGTTGAAATATCTCTTCCTGTATAATCAAATATTAATGCTGTTATTTTTGCAGTAGAAGAACCCGTAATAGCAAACACGATCAAAATAATTAATACTTGCCAACCATTTTTTACTCCCCACCTAGTTTTTAATTTCTCAATCCACTTTGCCATTAGACTTTAAAAATATTTTCTGGTTTTAAATCTGGTAATACTTGCAACCTAAGATAAATGCGGGCAGTTACAATTACATCATTTCGACAATATTCTTTAATTCTATCCAAATCTCCCTCTTTGTGAAACACTCCACTCACCATACTTCCATCCATATCTGTTTTGCTAGATTCTATGCCAAAAAGTGCAGCAAGTAATTCTAATGATGTATAATTTCTAACCTCACCAAATCGCCACATTTGCATGGTATCTTCATGAGGTATTTCCCAAGGTTTCTTATTATAGAAGTCTAACACTACAGGAAGAGATATTCCATGTACCAGCATTCTTCTGCATAAAAAAGGATAATCAAACTCTTTCCCGTTATGAGCAACAAAAGTAAGTTTATTCTGGTCGAACTTTTCTTCTACCAATTGTTTAAAATCGTTCAGAATTTCCTTTTCATCTTTTCCAGCAAAAACCTTTACTCTTAAACAAGTCTCCTCATTTTCATTTAAATGAAAATAACCTACTCCTATAGATATAATTCTTCCAAACTCAGCATATAGCGCAGCTCTGCTCGAAAACACTTCAGAAGGATCACTTTCAGCATCAAACTTCTTAGCTTTTCTATCCCACAGCGGCTTAAAACGTTCATTAAGATTCTCGTAATCAGGCACTACTGATGCTGTTTCAACATCTATCACCAATAAATTTTTAATATCTGGAGTTACTCGCAAAGCTCAAAAAGTTAAAATCTATAATAAGGAAATAGTACGTAAAAGTACAATAAACTCGCATATCTGTATTTGAAAAATGAATTTATTACGATACTACCTCATTTTAAAATTTCATCAAAAATTTATTGGTAATCCTTGCAATTTTCATATCATATACCTTGCTTTGAGATATGAATAAGAAATTAACATATGGATTCTGGTTTTGGTACTGGCACTTACTTATAGCGGGTAAACAGGATCCTATTATATAAATTTTAAAATCATTCGATTAAAAAAGGGCTTTCTGTTTACCAGAAAGCCCTTTTTTATTGATTTCATAAAAAATTTAAATATGTACAAACTTAAAACGACCTTACAAAAAATGCTGGCAGATACATTCACACCTGTCAGTATCTACCTACAGCTAAGAGATCATTTTGTAAATACAATACTACTCGAAAGCTCAGATTACCACGGTAATGAAAATGCCTTCACTTATATCTGTTGCGAACCCATCGCCAGATTCGAAGCAAGTGGTAAAGACATCACCATAAAAACACCAGATGGTATCCAAAATAAAACCATCGAAAACAGAGAAGACGTTTTAGATAGCCTCAACACATTCTCTAAAAGCTTTGATTGCCAGCCAGCTTCAGGTAAGTTTATAGAAAATGGCATGTTCGGTTATATGTCTTTTGACTCAGTACAGTACTACGAAGACATAGATTTTGAAAACAAACCAGAAGAGAAGCTAAACATTCCAGATGTTTTATATCAGGTTTACCGCTACATTATCGCTGTTAACCATTTCAACGAAGAAGTTTATTTAATTGAGCATCAGGTTGAAGGGCACGAAGTACCGAGTAAGACAGAAAAAATAAAAGGTTTATTGACCAATAGAAGTTATATAACTCACTCTTTCAAAACAGAAGATGAGGAAACGACTAACCTCACAAACCAAGAATACATCGACATTGTAAAAAAAGGAATTTACCATTGTCAACGTGGAGATGTATTTCAGATAGTACTTTCTAGAAGGTTTACTCAAAAATATAAAGGAGATGATTTTAATGTTTACAGAGCTTTGCGCTCCATTAATCCATCTCCTTACTTATACTATTTCGATTTTGGTAGCTTCAGAATATTTGGTTCTTCACCAGAAGCACAATTGGTAGTAAAAGAAAACGAGGCTACTATTTACCCAATCGCAGGAACTTTCAGAAGAACTGGAAACGATGAGCAAGATGCAGAATTGGCTCGCAAATTATTCGACGATCCGAAAGAAAACTCAGAGCATATTATGTTGGTAGACCTTGCCAGAAACGATCTGAGTAGAAATGCAGAAAATGTGACAGTAAGTACTTTCAAAGAAATTCAGTATTTCTCACATGTGATTCATCTAGTTTCTAAAGTAACTGGTAATGTAACTAAAGATAGCATTTTACAAGTAGTTGCAGACACCTTCCCTGCTGGTACACTTTCGGGTGCTCCAAAATTTAAAGCGATGGAACTAATAGATAAATACGAAAACATTAGCAGAGGTTACTATGGAGGTTGTATCGGTTTTCTAGGTTTTAATGGTGAGTTTAACTCAGCTATTATGATTCGTTCGTTCCTGAGTAAAGACAATACACTTCACTTCCAAGCAGGTGCCGGTGTGGTTGCTAAATCAGTTCCAGAAAAAGAGCTAGACGAAGTAAACAACAAACTAATGGCACTTAGAAAAGCATTAGAAATAGCCGTTAGCATTTCATAGTGAAAATAGCAGTTTTTAAAATTTTGGAAAGAACATCTCGGATAGCATAAACATGAAATTACTCATTCTCGATAATTACGACTCTTTTACATACAACTTGGTTCACTTAGTTAAGGAATTAGGTTACACACCAGTAGTAAAAAGAAACGATAAAATTGACTTAGAAAAGGTCAATGAATATGATAAAATTTTACTTTCTCCGGGTCCGGGAATTCCAGTGGAAGCCGGCATTATGATGGACTTAATTAAAACCTATGCACCAACAAAAAGCATTATGGGGGTTTGTTTAGGCCATCAGGCAATAGGAGAAAGTTTCGGGGCTAAACTCAAAAACCTCGATTTGGTATATCATGGAATTGTTACCGACACTAATATTCTTGCTAAAGAAGTAACATTCAACGGCTTACCAGAAACATTTAAAACCTGCCGCTATCACTCATGGGTAGTAGACACCAAAGATTTGCCAGATACTTTGGAAGTTACTGCTACTAATAGTGAAGGTGTAATTATGGCTTTACAACACAAAAAATATGATGTAAGAGGAGTTCAGTTTCATCCTGAATCTTTCCTTACCGAACATGGAGATAAAATGCTGTTAAACTGGCTAAAAAATTAATCATGAAAGAAATATTAAATCATCTTTTTGAATACAAAACACTTAGCAGAGACGAAGCAAAAGAAATCTTGTCTAAACTAGCTCAGGGCGAATATAACAACAGTCAGGTAGCTGCTTTTATCACAGTTTACTTAATGAGAAACATTACAGTAAGCGAGTTAGAAGGCTTCCGCGATGCTATGTTGGAATTATGCGTACCTGTAGAGTTTGATGGATTTGATGTAATTGATTTGTGTGGAACAGGTGGTGATGGAAAAAACACTTTTAATATAAGCACATTGGCTTCATTTATTTCGGCAGGTGCTGGAGTAAAAGTAGCCAAACATGGTAACTATGGAGTTTCTTCTGTTTCAGGCTCATCTAACGTATTGGAGTATTTTGGTCACAAATTCACTAATAATATAGATGCACTTAAAAAACAGATGGACGAAAGTAACATTTGCTTTCTTCACGCTCCTTTATTCCACCCAGCAATGAAAAACGTAGCTCCTATCCGTAGAGAGTTAGGTGTAAAAACCTTCTTTAATATGTTGGGACCAATTGTAAACCCAGCTAAACCACAAGCGCAAATGGTGGGTGTTTTCAGCTTGGAATTGCAAAGGCTTTATGGCTATTTATATCAGCAAACTAATAAGAGATTCTCAATTGTGCACGCACTTGATGGTTACGATGAAGTTTCGCTAACTGGCGATTTCAAAATGATTACCAATCAAGAAGAAGCCATCTTATCTCCTTCTGTATTCCATATGGATAAACTAAAACAAGAAGAAATTTTTGGTG
Organism: Chondrinema litorale; assembly: GCF_026250525.1. Taxonomy (GTDB): domain Bacteria; phylum Bacteroidota; class Bacteroidia; order Cytophagales; family Flammeovirgaceae; genus Chondrinema; species Chondrinema litorale. The sequence goes on along the minus strand of NZ_CP111043.1, from coordinate 3,087,718 downwards.
GTGATTCTATTGATGAGGCTGCGGGAATCTTTAAAAAAGTAATTAGTAACGAAGGTACAAAAGCACAAACATCTGTAGTAATTGCCAATGCAGCTTTGGCCATACAATGCTATAAACAAATCTCTTTAGACGAAGCAATTGACCAAGCTAAAGAGTCGCTCGAATCGGGCAAAGCATTACAGGTTTTCAAACAATTGACAAATCAATAATTCACTCTTTTTTAGAATATTTATTTAATCATTTATAAATCATATTAATCTCATGACAACATTCGTAAAAGATTTAGAAACGTTCTCAGACCTTGAGAAAACTTACCAACAGAAATACCCAAATGCACAACAAGTTGGAAACTTCTATCACTACTTTGGTATTGATAAAATGATAGATATTATGAATGAAGCTGAAGGCAGAGAAATCTTATTTTTCGTTGAGCCAAGCTCAAATCAGTGTATTTATTCATTTCAGTAATTAAAAATCCAGAACGATTTGGACATACTTGAAAAAATTGTTGCGCATAAAATAGAGGAAACAAGGGCAAGAAAAGAAGCGGTTTCTGTAAAAGAACTGGAAACTTCTGCCCTTTTTCCAAGAGAAACATTCTCATTAAAAAAGCATCTTACCAATACTCCTTTCGGAATTATTGCTGAGTTTAAAAGAAGGTCTCCATCTAAAGGGCTAATAAACGGTACAGCAACACCCGAAGAAGTTACCAAAGCTTATGCTGCGGCTGGTGTGAGTGCAGTTTCTGTACTTACCGATAATGAGTTTTTTGGTGGTAGCACTGCTGATTTAATGGCTGTTCGTAAAGGAATAAACATTCCTGTTCTTAGAAAAGATTTTACAACAGAAGAATACCACATCATCGAAGCCAAAAGTATTGGAGCTGATGCTGTGTTGCTGATAGCGGCTGCGCTAGAAGTGGATACTTTAAAAAATCTGGCTAAACTGGCGAAGAGTCTTAATCTGGAAGTTTTACTAGAAGTTCATAATGTTGAAGAGTTACACGACTATTACAATGAGTTTGTAGATGTTGTGGGCATCAACAACAGAAACTTAAAAACATTTGAGGTTTCTATTGAAACTTCTGTAAAAGTTCAGGAAGAAATTCCGGCTGGTCAGGTAAAAATCTCTGAGAGTGGCATTAGTGCTGTAGAGAATATTCACTATCTAAAAAAATATGGATTTAATGGTTTTCTTATTGGCGAAAACTTTATGAAAACAGCTAATCCGGGCGAGGCTTGCAAGTTATTCTTCGAAGAATTAAAACAAAAAGCCTGAAAATGAACTACATTCCCAAAGAGAAATTCTTATAATTCAATGTGCATTTAAAGGATTTCTCTTATTTTTTTCATTTAATCACTTCCTACTTCTTTCATTCCACTTTACCTTTTTATTAAACAGCAAAACTTAAGCTGTAAAAATCGGGTTTAGCCTATTATCAACATTTCCTGTTTATTTTCAGGGAAAATTATCTAAAAACATAAACCTAAAACCTATAGCATTTTAAGATGTACAGCCGCTTAATTTTATCTAAGTGCTATTTTTTTATTTTTCTATTGCTGTTTTTGTGTAAAAACTCAAATGTTTTGGCTCAGGAAAACACTTTTAAAACAATTAGAGATTTATTTAACGAGGCTGTAAAAGACCAAGATAACAGAGATGAATTTTATAGTTATCTGGAAGATATAACTTTACAAAATCCCACTGTAACTGCTTATAAAGCATCTGCTAAGGCCCTTAAAGCACAAGATGCTTGGAATCCCATCAATAAACTATCTTTTCTAAAAGAAGCTGATGCCTTATTCGAAACTGCCATTGTAAAAGAGCCCAATAACATTGAATTGCGCTTTTTACGCTTTTCAGTTCAGTTTAACACTCCTCGCTGGTTAGGAATGAGTGATGAATTAAATGAAGATAAAAATGTGATTATTGCCTATATTAACGACTACAAAAAACTAAACATTGATGATGGTGTCTTAAACTGGATTCAGACTTTTATGATTGAATCTGGTTATTGCACAGAAAGTGAAATTGAAACAATTCAAGCAGCAAAAACAAACTAACCATATTATAATGAAATACACTTCACGTTTTTTTAAAACTCACGCATTATTAATCACACTATTCTTTCAACTTCTATATCTTGAAACCAGTGCCGCTAAAGTAGATACAGTAAATGTATTTAGCGATGCAATGCAGAAAGAGATTAAAATTGTTACCATTATTCCAGATAGCTACACAAGCGGAAAGATGTCTTATCCAGTATTGTATCTATTACATGGTTACAGCGACAGTTACAATGGTTGGCCAAATAAAGTACCTCATACAAAAGACCTTGCAGACCAATATAATATGATTATTATTTGTCCGGATGGAGGTTTTAGTAGCTGGTATTTTGATAGTCCAGTAGATAAAAAATTTAAGTACGAAACTTTTATAGCTACTGAATTAGTAAACTGGACAGATAAAACTTTTAGAACAATTAAAGACAGAAAAGGCAGAGCAATTACCGGCTTGAGCATGGGAGGCCACGGTGGACTTTTCTTAGGCATTAAACATCAAGATGTCTACGGAGCAGCAGGCAGCATGTCTGGCGGAGTAGATTTAAGACCTTTTCCAGAAAACTGGGATATAAAGAAAAGACTAGGAAGTTATGCAGAATACCCGGAACGTTGGGAAGAAAATAGTGTAATCAACCTTACTCATTTGCTTTCTAATGATCATTTAAAAATAATCTTCGATTGTGGTTCTTACGATTTCTTTTATCCGGCAAATGTGAAATTGCACGAGAAGCTTTTAGAAAGAAACATTCCACACGATTTTATTTCGAGGCCGGGACACCATAACTGGGAATATTGGGGAAATGCTATTTTGTATCAGACCCTCTTTTTCCACGAATATTTTGAGAAAAGTAAAGAACAATAAATAGAAACTCCCCAACTTCTTCTAGAGAAATTGGGGATTTTTTTTTAATATCTATATTATGCCTATACATCCAATAGATGCATCATACAATCATATAATAAAAAATTCAATAGAAATTATAAACTGGTATTTACAAGATGAAATAACTGCATCATCAAAAGATAAAATATCACTTGAAACTTGGCATTTAGCTAAATTAAGCTACTTACTAAATGAATATTTACTTTATAAAAATGATTTATCCACGACATATTGGCGAGAAATAAGAAAATCATATCTAAAAAAGGCAGATTTTATTCAAATTTTACATCACAGAAGTGGATGGGAATTTTTAGCTCATGCCTCATTAGAAAATAAAATAAGAGAAAATATATTTACTGAATTTGACAAAATAGAAACCAAATACCCCGATGTAATTGAAAAGTATTTCAATAGCTCACTTTATAAACAAAGTATTTAAAACTATCACAACACTAAAAACTGACTCAAATAATTTCTGGCAGTTAAAATCGCACTTTTTATATCTTCTTCTGAACCTTCGTAGGCTTTATCTTCTACTTCTATACATACCGGCCCTTTATAAGCAACATCTGTAAGTGCCGCAAAGAAACTACCCCACTTCACATCTCCTAAGCCCGGAATTTTTGGCGAATGATACTCCAATGGATTTGCCAAAATCCCAACCTCATTCAGCTTATCTCTATACACTTTTACATCTTTTAGGTGAATGTGATGCAAACGATCTTTAAACTCATAAATCGGCTTTATTTCGTCCATTTGCATCCAAACTAAATGAGAAGGGTCATAATTTAAACCAAACATGGGGCTTGGTATAATTTCAAACATCTTTCTCCATACAACTGGGCTAATAGCCATATTTTTACCTCCTGGCCACTCATCGTTGGTAAAAAACATTGGGCAATTTTCTATAGCCAGTTTTACATTATTTTCTTCGGCTACTTTTACTATTGCAGGGAAATGCTTGGCAAACTCTTTAAAATTATCGTCTAGGTTTTTAGAAGGATCGCGACCTATAAAGGTATTCACTACCGGAATATCCAACTTCGCTGCTGCCTTAATTACTTCTACAATATGCTCACGGTAATAGGCTGCCTTCTCTGCATCTGGGTCTAACGGATTTGGATAATAGCCCAAACCTGAAATAAATATTTTTTTCTCGTCGAGTACCGATTTAATTTTTGCAATTCCATCGGCATCGAGCTCATTTGTATCTATGTGAGTCACTCCTGCGTATCGGCGTTCGGCTTTTCCTTTCGGCCAACACATCATCTCCAAACAAGAAAATCGATGTTCAGAAGCAAATGAAACCACCTCTTCAAAACTCTTTTCAGCAAGAATGGCACTTACAAATCCTAGTTTCAGCATGTTTTATGTATTTTGATAGTAGATTTAAATTAGTTTTTTCATTTCATGATCTCGTTAAATATATTAATCTTCCACTGGATTAGCAGGAGATTTTAGAATAAGCTGATAAAAAGACAAATCGAGCCATTTGCCAAACTTGTAACCTGCGTGTTTTATAGTTCCGCAAAACACAAAACCTTCTTTCTCATGCAGTTTTATGCTTCCTTTATTTTCAGTATCAATTCCTGCTACAATCATATGGTAGTTTTGTTCTTCTGCTTTATTTATGATTTCTTGAAGAAGAATTCGCCCTAAGCCTTTTCCTCTGGCATCAGATCTCACATATACAGAATGTTCTATAGAATATTTATAAGCCGGCCAATCTCTAAAGGGGCCAAAAGAGGCAAAACCAAGGAGTTTGTTTTCGGTATCAAAAGCACCAATTATCGGATAGTTACCTTGCTTTTTCTTGGTAAACCAAGTTTCCATAACATCCAATGTGCGTGGCTTATATTCGTAGAGCGCAGTTGTATTGAGTAAAGCTTCGTTGAGAATTTCAAGAATTTCTGGTAGTTGTTCAGCTTCACATTGTTTTAATGTAAAATCCATCATTACTATGTTTTAAATTCGACATTCAAACTTAAAAACAATAAAAGAAACCTGCTCGTCAATTTGAATATCTGGGCAGGTTTCGATTTATAATGACAGTACTAATTTTATCAAACAGTAACCCAAGCCTGTTTTTTATTAGACTCAATTATTTTATCGCAAAGTAGTAATTCTCTCAAACCATCTTCGAATGTCGGGAATAATGGATTTTCAGGTTGTTTACCTTCTGCAATTGCTTGATATACTTCTCTAAACATTTGTTTTGAAGTATCTGGGAAACCTTCGTTGTGTCCACCAGGGAAAGAGATTAACTTAGATGCTTCTGGGTGGAAATTTGCTGGGTCTCTTAATTTCACCTCGTTGTTTCCATCTCTCTTGCCAATCCACAATTCGTTTGGCGATTCTGAGCACCAAGCAAAGTTTGATTCTGAACCAGAAATCTCCAAACTCATTCTGTTTTTTCTACCTGCAGAAACCTGACTTACAGTTACGACACCTTTGTTTCCATTATCGAAGCGAAGCAATACTGTAGCGTAATCTTCTGTGTTGATTGGCACATCGGCATAATCTTCTGGCTTCAATATTTTACCAGCATAAGTTTCTACTGGTTTTAAAGGCTTTTTACGCACTTTGTGCACTGTACTGAAATCAGCCATTACACTCGTAATTTTTAAGCCAGTGATATATTCTAAAGCATCAATTAGGTGAGAACCAATATCAGCAATTGCACGAGATTCACCTGATTGATCTGGCTCTAATCTCCAGTTATAATCTGTATTATAGAATAACCAGTCTTGCAAGTAAGAACCAATTACTGAATAAATTTCTCCTAGTTCGCCTTTTTCGCGCATTATCTTCATTTGTCTCACTAAAGGATAATAGCGGAGGTTAAAATGAACCGCGTTTACTAGTCCAGTTTTCTTTGCTAATTCAACAAGTTCTTCAGCTTCTTCTGTTTTGGTTGCTAATGGTTTTTCGCAAATAACATGTAGACCTTTCTCTAAAGCAGCTTTTGCCATTTCGTAATGCAGAAAGTTAGGCGTACAAATATGCACTGCCTTCACATCTTCCTTTTCAAGCATTTCATTAAAATCTGCGTAACCTTTAGGAATACCCAAATCTGCTGCTTTTTGTTTCACTTCATCTTCTACAGGATGGCTAATTGCCACTACTTCAATATTCGGAGTTCTACGCAATGCCTCAATGTGAGCAGGACCGATAAAACCTACACCGGCAACAGCCACTTTAATTTTTTCCATATTTGTTCTTCGTTTTTAAATTTCCTGTGCTCAATATAACAGTTCAAACTTTTCTTAAAAAATATTGCCTAGCTCAAAATGGAAAAAATCTTAATAACCATTGTTATTTGATTTCTGTGAATCTGCCAGAGCCTGTTCATCTACCTCGCCACCGAATCTTTTTTTAGCTTCTTCTAAAATTGAAACAGTAGCTGAAGCACCTAATCGGCTAATGCCTAATTCTTTTACCATAAGCATTTCGTCTAAAGTTCTTACCCCACCGGCAGCCTTTACTTTTACTTCTGGCGCACTGTGTTTTCTCATTAGTTTAAGGTCTTCTACTGTAGCGCCTGTGTAAGAATATTTGCCATCTGCTCCTTTTACCATACCATAACCGGTAGATGTTTTTACATAATCTGCCTTTACTTTGCTACAGATTTCACAAAGTTTGATTTTGTATTTGTCTTCTGGCAAAAAGTCATTCTCAAAAATCACTTTTAGTATAGCTCCATTAACATGAGTGGTTTTAGCAACGGCATCAATTTCTCTTTCTACATATTCCCAATCTTCGCCTAAAACTTTTCCAATATTCACCACCATATCGATCTCTACAGCCCCATCTTTACAAGCCTGTGCCGTTTCTTCTACTTTAATATCTATTGATGAATTACCATGAGGAAAACCGATTACAGTCCCCACTAAAACATCAGAACCTTTGAGCCATTCTACTGCTTTTTTTACAGCATAAGGTTTAATACAAACCGAAGCCGTATTGTATTTTGCGGCTATTTTACAGCCCTCTTCCATCTCTTTGTCTGTCATTGTAGGATGCAGCAAAGAATGGTCAATCATTTTTGCAAGTTCAGTTACTTTGTCCATTTTTAAAAATTTACAGGTTGATATTAATTAAGTGATCTTGTGGGTTTTAAGAAAAAACATTCCCTATTGCATAATTACTTGTGTTACACAAGAGAGAACTGAAAAGGAAAAAGTCATTTCTACTAGTACCATACTTTCTGTATATGTGAAGTAAAGCCGATTTTTCTTCCATTTGTAGCATGTGTGCATGTTGCTTATCGGCTTGTATAGCTTTAATCTGTTGATCTACAGAGGTTACTTCTATATGAAACTTGCTGGCAAGGGTTCCAAATAGTGAGTTGTTCTCAAAAGAAATAGCATCAAATCCTTCTAAAATATAATCTGGAATCCATGTGTATTCCAACATTACAGGCTCTTGGTTTACGAATCTTAGTCTTTTTAAAAAGTAGCACCCACTTTGCCTTAGGTTTTTAGGGATAGGATAAAAAAAATCTTCTGGCCAATCAAGTAAATGTTTCCTTTCTAATATTCGGGTTTCTACTATTTGCTCGGTGTTACTCAATACTTCTGTAAAGCCTTTAAATGACAATAATCCCAATGTTCGCTGTTGATTTGCGACTATACTTCCTTTTCCTCGATGCTTATAGATATACCTTTCTTGCACAAGGGTATTTAGTGCTTGTCTTACTGTAGGTCTGGTTACTTCAAATTTCGCACATAATTCATTTTCTGATGGCAGTAAATGACCTTCAACATAATTTCCAGTTATGATATTTTTCTTTAAAAACTCATAGACTACTTTATACCTAGGCGCTTTCATAAGTATTTATTTGAGGAACAATTTACAACACTCAACTTGTATATACAAGTTAGTTATTAATTTTGATTCCTATTTAGCTTTTTGAACATTTTTAACTACATTTCCGAAAAAGTAATCAATCAAAATTCAGAAATTATACTGATTAAAACAGATAGCTATGCCCAGATGCAAAATGAAAAAAGGATTTTTTGTGCTGAGACAATCTGATGAAATGTGCCCTCCCGGATCTACATTCTCATCTCAAAGTTATTACTGTGATCAGTGCCCATACAGATCATTAGATCATGATGAGTATGAAGAGTACGATGACTATGAAGACTCTTATTGGGAAGAAGATAATAATAATGCTGTAGCAGGTGCTGCCATGTGGTATTACGCTACCCGCGATAACCTACATGAGAGCACAAACTTTGATCCTTTTGATGAAGCAGACTATTCTGCAGTTGAAGCTACTGGCGAAGTTTCTTTTGATGACGAAGGTGATGATGATAGCTTTTTAGACAGTTGATCATCAACCTCTTTTACAACTTTCTTTTTTGCAGGAGCCAGAATTTTGTTTAGGATATTTAAGGTAATTAAATAGGTTGGTCTCACGCCTATCATCCCCAAACTCCCTGAAGCTAAAGTACCACCTGTTACCAAAGGATTATCCGATGCGTAATAAGCATAGTGCAATTCCAATTTTTCTGGATTAATACTGCTACGCACATAGGCAGCAGACTGAATCGCTTTTTGGTAGTGAGCTCCTTCCATTTCAAGCCCAATCGCCTTCCAAGAAGAATTTTTGAAATAGTCGAGCACATCTTTATTCTGTAAGGATGTACCGAGTACCGTTACCATTGGCCCCTTACAAACATGTACTCCTGCTTCCTCATAATCTGCTATTTGCTGTTTGTTTTCAAATGGGTAATTATCTGCTGTGCCTTCAAAAACATGGGCTGTTGGCAGCATAATATCTCCTTTTCCACCAGTAAGAATCCCTGCCTTACCCATAACAGAAACAGAGACCACTGGTAATGGAATTTCTTTACCATCAATTTCAAAAGGCTTTAAGAGTTCGTCCATCGTTTCATATGCTTGTTCTCCAAAAGCATAATCCATCACGATTATTACTGGGCGCTCTTTTTTTAGATATTCTTTGTCAATTTTTAATTCAGATGCTAATGCTTTTACATCCATCTTGGCTGTATCGAAAATCTGAACATTGAGGTTTGTTCCTGATTCATCTTCGATAAAGATCATCCCATGTTTGCTGGCATAATCGCTAATTTTCTTTTGTAGGCTTCGGTTTTCTTCTTTGCTAAGTTCCAATGCCATTTGAGAAATACTTCTGTCTTTATCAGCCTCGGTTAACACTTGGTATGCATATAATGAGTTCATTACACTATGCATATTGGCACTTATGATATGTATCGGGCGATCAAGCAGATGATATTCTAATAAATGCTTTTTGATATTTGTTGCCCAAATCTCTCCATAGATATGGTGCCCTACCTGCTCGCGTAATGTGGGTGTAAAGCTTATTTCTCTTTGCTTGTTATTTTCTGCTTCTTCTTGGGCAATTTTACCTAACCAGTAAATTACATGGAACAATCCGTTGTTTCTGCTTTTGTTTTCACAAAATCGAAGGTAGGCATTTTTAGTTTCTTCAAAAGTTCTCCCTAAAACATTGCTCAGGTACGAAAATGCCATATCTCTGTTTTGCTCATCAATCTTTACTTCACCCTTTACAATCTCTTCGAGCTTTTTCCAATCACGCATTTTCTCTCCCTTCTCGTTCATAGAATGCCTGTATATTTTATTGGCCTCTACATACAGAAAAGTAAGATGAGTAAGAATATCGTATATTTCACTTCTACCACGAGTTACTTCAACCAACATCTGGTTTTTATCTATGCGGAAGCAGTTTCGTCTTCTCTTTGCCGGAATAATGTTTTCGAAACTGGAACTATCGTAACCTTCTTCAGAAATTAACCTCACATAACGACACTCTTCTATTCCTCTTGGCAAACGATCTATCACATACACCAAACCATCTAATTCCACCTTGTGGTCGTCTGCCATAGAGCCATAAATCTCTGGACTCAATGTATGCAATGCTTCTACTATCTCCTGACCTGACACACCAGAAGGTTTATAATGACCTCTGTTAAATAAATGACGCATTACAATATACAGCCTTTCAATTGCTGCTCTGGACTCTTGTGCTCTGGTTCTGTTTGGAAATAGTATACCCATATATTTTGATTAGTTAAACATTAATTTTTTACAAAGTACGGAATTTATATTGGATTTAGTAACAACATAAGGTCTAAAAGGGTTTGCAGAGGCTTTTAAATAATATTATTGACTATGGTATAAAGAAAAAGCCTTGAGTTTTGTTTAACCCAAGGCTCACTAATGTATTTAATAAAGTATATTGAATTCCCTAGTTTCTGTAATCTAGAGGAGGTTCTCTATCACCCAATAAAGCCTCATATTTAAAATCTGTACCCGTTTTTTCTTCAAATTCTTTTGTTGCTTCTTCAATCACCTCTGGATTAGTGAAAAGATCGTAAGCTGTAAGTGTTAAAGTTTTTGCCGCTACAATCATCCCTTTTTTACCAATAGACATACCACCAGCAGCTACTGCCTGCCAACTATGTGCAGAAGTTCCTGGAACCCAAGTAGCAGTACCTAAGCCAACTGTTGGCACTACCCAGCTAATATCTCCAACATCTGTAGAACCTGCTCCGCCACCACCTAGCTTAAATTCTGAAATTTTAGCAGCATTTTCTAATGGTACTTTCTTGTTTCCGAACGATTCTGCAACCTTTTCGGCAAAAGCAATTTCGGCATCATTGTAATGAACTCCTCCTACAGTTACTAAGTTATTGTACATTTTCTTAGCCAATATTTCATTTGGTAGTAGGTTATACACACCATGAATTACTTCGTATTCCATTTTTGTTTCTGTACCTAATGCTGCACCTTCAGCCGCTTTTACAACTCTTTCCCACATATCTTTCACTTCTTGTCTTTGTGGGTGTCTTACATAATAATATACTTCTGCAAAAGCAGGAACAACATTTGGAGCCTCGCCACCACGAGTAATTACATAGTGAATTCTCGACTTCTCATCTACGTGTTCACGCATCATGTTTACCATCATGTTCATAGCTTCAACAGCATCTAAAGCTGAACGGCCTCTTTCTGGTGCACCAGCCGCATGAGCCGCAGCACCGTAAAATCTGAATTTAGCCGATTTATTGGCTAATGATGAACTTGGGCTTGCTCCATTTGCTGAAGACGGGTGCCAGTGTAAAACCGCATCTACATCATCAAATAAACCGGCACGAACCATATAAACTTTACCTGCTCCACCTTCTTCAGCTGGAGTACCGTAAAAGCGAATTGTGCCAGAAGTACCAGTACTCTCTAACCAGTTTTTAATGGTGATACTTGCAGCTATAGATGCTGCTCCAAATAAATGGTGGCCACATGCATGACCTGCCACTTGACCTTCAATTGGTGTTTTTACTGGCGTAGAGTCTTGAGCTATTCCTGGTAAAGCATCGTATTCACCTAAAATACCAATCACAGGCTCTCCACTACCCCAAGTTGCTACAAATGCTGTAGGAATTCCTGCTACACCTTTTTCAATTTTAAAACCAGCTTCTTCTAAAGTGCTACTTAGCAATGCAGAACTTTTCGTTTCTTGATAACCCATCTCTGCATAACCCCAAACCTTAAGCGCAATATCAGCGTACTTTTCCTGATCTTTCTCTACTTCTGCTATTAAAGCATTTTTCTCTTTTAGCACTTTTTTACTTTGCGCATAAGCTGATTGAAGCATACCAAGTAAAACAAATAGGCACACTCCTTTACTGAAAATTTGTCTCATGTATTTGTCTTTAAATAATTGTGATTGTTGTAGTTTAATATAATGATATAGCTATAGGAACTATAAGCTTCTATAGTTTTTAGATCAAAAGAATTTTAAGCACTTAAAATCTGGAAAATTGAATCCAGAATGTCTGTGTTGATTTTGGTAGGGTTAAGAATTCTTATTACCAGAAGCTAATATAGCTTACTGAAAATAAGGAAATAAAAATCCATTATTGATTCTTATGGAGTCAAAGTTATGATAATCCGATTTGATTTTAAAATTTCTAGAATTTAATTTCTCAGTCGATTGAGTGTGTAATAGAGATGATTGTTAACCAAAGAGTCTCCATCTGCAGCAGCCATGTTATTTATTTCGAGGTCATAAACATAACCCGGTTTTAGCGTATCGAGCTCTACAGTAGTTGTTTTGCTTTCAGGATTGTAGTTGATAGCTTGTATTTTCACATCCTGCACATCGGTTTGAGGTGAACCATATCTTCTATGATATTTGTAATAATATCTTTTGAATTTAAAGTTTTCCGGATTTTCAGCTGCTTGCTGAGACATTTCTTTGGTAAAAGTGAGCTGAAAGCCTTTATCTGTCAGACTCATATTTAGCACATCGGTTGGTACTTTACCCGTATAAATAAGTCTTTGGATACCTTCGTCACCTAACCAGCCGTGGTCATTTTGCCCAATCCAAAGGCTACCATCGGGAGCAAAAGCCAGTCTATTATTTCCTTTTCTTAATCCGATAGAATCTACCAATGCCACACAAGCTCCTTGTAATTCACCATCCACTTCTTCTAACATCACACGCATTACATATTCGTGATCCATCTCTCCTACTAACAACTGTCCGGCAAATGGCCCGAACTTTCCTTCGGTTCTATCTACTAAAGGTTGTGTGGGTGAATTAGCCATTATACCATGAGGAAAAAGTACTGCTGCTGGTTGACGCATTTTGTTAAGCACTGCTGGAGGGAGTTGCAAAGGATCAACATCTTCAAAACCCTTTTCCCAAACCAAACCTGCCGGATGCCCATAAAACTTTCCTTTTTTAATGTGGAACAATTTACTTGTACCTAACCAGTCACCTTGATTATCAGTCACAAATAAATTTCCTTCATCATCTACTTCAAGTCCATTTGGAGAGCGAACACCACTTGCAAAAGGTTCTAGTTTTCCAGTTTCAATATCTAAATGCATAATCCAACCACGATAAGGCACTGCCGAGTACATTCTCCCCGGTCTTCCATTCGGATTATATTCACCTCTTTTTTCGTTTCTTACACCTGCTCCATTAGAAGCTGTATTTAAAGTGATATAAAAATCTCCTTTTCCATCTGGTTCTGGTCCAAAAGCAAACTCATGGTAATTACCAGACATGCCAAAATCATCTGTAATGGTTTCATACAAATCTGCCTCGCCATCATTATCTGTATCTACCAACTTAGTTAACTCAGGTCTTTGCATCACCCAAACCTCATTATTACTTATCGGATATATACCTAAAGGATCGTGTAAACCTTTAGCAAACACTGTCCATCTTTTGCTTTTAGGATCATATGTCATTACCTCGCCTAAATGGAAACAAGCTATTAATCTGCCATCTGGTAAAAAAGCAATACCTCCGGTTTCAGCACGTAGCCCCGGAGGAGTGGCTATAGTTTCTACTATATAAGATTCCGCTGGCAAATCCACTACATTTTTCTCCCCACAAGAAACTAATAGTATACAAAGGACTATAATTGATGCAATACTTTTGAAATTCATTTTGGATGGATAGTTATTAATTAATGTTGATGGTGCTGCTGGTGAATACTTGTAAAAGTAACTGAAAATAATTTAGCTTCTTCAGGAGAAAGTTTAATTATTCCTCCTTCTTCAACTCCTTTATCAACCTGAACAGTTACTGTTTTATCTTGAGGTAAACGGAAATATAAAGGCTCATCAGCATGAGAAGTTTCATACTGAATCTTAATACCTGCATCTTCTGTTAATGGTAATACTTTTTCTCTAAACATCACCTTCCCAAGTGTATAATTGAATTGAGGAAAACCTTGTTTATCAATCTGATATCCGTTGAAATCTGGCATCATTAAACTATCTGGCGCACCAATGCTAAACGGAAATTGATTGGACCTTTTAAAGTAAATATCTCCTTTTATTTCTGAAAATGCATTTCCATTACCTTTCCAATGAGCCGTATTATCAACAAATCCTCCTTTCCAACTATAGCGCAACATGCAGTTAGTTGCATCCCAACAATAAGAATGTTTTGCAGACATAGCCACAGCAATAGCAGCCGGACTACACTCTGGCATAAATGTTCTGTAAAACATTGGATAAGTCATTAGATAAGGGTGTGGAGAAGCTAATTCTTCCTGAAACTCCGATGTACGTTGGTTTTCAGGAATATTCTCATCTGTTTCTAATGGAGGTAAAGCATCTGTAGTAACATACATTGCCCCATACATTACAAAACCATGGCCAGGGTATGTACAGGCATATGGATAAACAGCTTCTTCTTCTGGTGCTGTAAATTCTAGTGTTTGAGTATCTTCAATCTCCAGAATTTTAGTATTCCATAATACATCTTCAGACTCAGGAATATAATTTTTTGCAGCACCACTACCCCCCATCATTTGGGCTTCTCTCACTACAGACTCTCGCTTGCCTGGTCTTGTGAAAACCATATTATGGGCCATATCATCTGTATTTTCAAATATAATCCTGATCTTTTCGCCAGGCTTTACTGCAAATCTTACGATATCATATTTTAATCCTGCAATCGCTTTTATTCGAATCTCCCTAAAGTCGTCTTTTTGTACATCTAAATTAATATTTCTGGCTGCTACCAAAAAAAATAAAGCGATTATAGCAAAAGATAAGACAGATTTAAATCGGAAGGATGCTGTTAATTTATTGGTATGTTTACCTGACATATGCTTTTTTAGTAAATAAACTTTCTTTCCACACTGTAATTTAAAATTATACAGAATTGAAATGAAAGCGATGCATATCCCAAAAAAGATTAACAGTTTCTGGTTCGGTACATCATACTCATGAAGAAAATCAGACAACAGCCTGTTTCATTGTATTTAGTTTAGAAAGTCGATTTGATAACAAAAATAATAGCACTACTATTAAAAATAGGTCGACAATTGGCGCGCTAAAAAACACTCCTCCTAAACCGAAATATTTTGGTAATATCAACACAACAGGAATAAACAAAACTACCTGTCTGGAAATTAACACTACACTTGCCAACTTTCCTTCTCCCATAGACTGATAAAAGGATATCCCACAGAAATAAATAGGTAACACAGGCAGTAAAATCACCATTACTCTGTAAAACATAATATATTCTGCACTGAGAGAATTATTAGGCAAAATGATAGAAAGTATGCCTTCGGGAAATATCATTAATGGTAACCAAACCAGAGACATTAAGATGGAAGCACCTGCTGTAAATTTGATAAAAGCCTCTTTAACTCTCAAGTAATTTTCGGCACCGTAATTAATACCAACTACTGGTTGTAATGCCTGAACAAAGCCAAATACAGGAACAATTGTTAGCATTACAATTCTGTAAACTGCTCCCATAAAAGCTATATCTGTCTCATTGCCATAATAGGCTACACTTTTAAAAACTGCCGTTTGTTGAATAAAAAACATCAGTTGCAATAGCATAGCTGAACCTCCTACAGAAAGTACATTGGGCAAAATACTGAAATCTAGAGAGATGCTTTTCCACTGAGCATTGTAAGCTCCTTTTCCCTTTGCAAAAAATCGAATGTTTAAAAGTGAGTATGTTAACATAGCGACATTGGTAGCCCATGCAGCTCCGGCAATTCCCATATCAAAAACCAGAATAAATATTGGGCAGAAAATCATGTTTACTACGGCATTCAATCCGGCATAAGTCATAGCCTCTTTTAATGCTCCTTCTGCCCTTATAAGCATGTTGGTAGAAACAGAATAAACTCTAAGGAAAGTACCAATAATTAACACACGGTAGTAAATAGTACCATATGCCACAACTTTTTCGCTACCTCCTAAAAAAGCGATCAACTCTGATGCATAAATGTAACTTGGAATGGCAATAAGCATCGTAACTATCAAGCTCATTGCATTCAGATTACCAAAAATCTTTTTAACTACTTCGGTATCGTTTGCTCCAATAGCTCTGCTTAATAATGAAGATGAACCTACACCAATCATTACAGAAAATGCTCCTGTAATCATTAAAAGAGGAAATACTAATGAGATAGCGGCTAAAGCATCTTGATCTATAAATTGGCCAACATACACTGCATCTACAAAAGTATTTATTGCATTTACAGACATGCCAATAATACCCGGAGGCGTCAGTTTAAGCATGAGCTGCCACATATCTTTACTAAGAATGTCTTGCTTATTGTCGTTTTTGCTGCGGGCTTGAGACATAAAAAAATTAAATAGCTTGTGTTGTTTTTATAAAAATACTCGATTTAGCCCATTAATATCTTTCTAATGGTACCTCCGGCATTCTTCCTGTTTAAATGGTGCGATAGTAATAAAAAAGTATTGTGAGAAGATTTTGTTTGTAGGATATCAAACGAAGTAGATTTATTACCTAGTTAAGTTGCTTAACCAATTCGTCTAATTATTAATTCATCTACTATTCTACAGAAAATTAGCGGTTTCATTGTACGCCAATTATCAATTTCTAGATTTCCACCAAAATTAATATACCAGTCTATGTTGTATTTAGACCATTCGTCTTGCACAAAGTCTCTAAAGTTTATTGCAGCAATCCAACCTTCTTCGACCTCTTCAAACCATTCTTCATAGTAACTATCATCAGAACCGTGGAAGTTTAGGACGTTTTCACCAATTAGAATAAATCGGTTTATTCCTTTCTTTAAGAGATGGTCTATTACATTTCTTTTAAAGAACATGATGTCGTTATTCAATGCATCATTCCACTCTCCCAGCATCTCAATTACTACAACTCTTTGGTTATAATCAGCAAAAAGGATTTTTATGTACATGGTTTCAGAACCCATATAATCCCAATAAGGATGGATGTAATAGCCATAAATATCATTCGTGTACTCCATGATTTCGTACTCTTTCCCAAAGAAGGGAGAGTCTTCATCACGAGTAACACTATAGTATTTTTCCCATTTGTAGTATGGCTCTATTTTGTGCATGTTGAACGCAATTTATTACATGTGCTGGTGTTTATCCTTTACAAATATATTGAAATCAGCAGTAATTGTTTTGTTAAAACCATAGATACTTCTTTCAAAGTTTATTAAGAAGTTACAAGGCTAATTATTCCTGTTTAAAGTTACTTTTTATCGAAAAGGTTTTTTGAGAGCAGTATTTTTATAGCTTTACCCTGAACATAAATAAGGTAAATTAATTAATAATAACATTAAGTTTTGCCTAACCAATTAAAGACTAAATTAAGTTTTTACCTATGAGAATTAGTATTTTAGGCGCTGGATGGCTTGGTCTGGCTTTAGGAGAATACCTTGTAAAAAAAGGCTACGAGGTAAATGGAAGTGTAACAACTGCTTCAAAAATTGAGATTTTAAAGTCAAAAGGAATTAATCCTTTTCACTTTGGCCTAAATCCGGCACCAGAACCTAAAGGTGTAATTGAAAAATTTCTTGACGCAGATGTAATTGTAATCGGAATACCTCCATCGAGAAAATCTGATGATATGGATACCTTCCATCCTGCGCAAATGAAAGAACTCACTAAGTATATGTTGGAGGGAGAAATTAGAAAAACAATTTACATCAGTTCTACTTCGGTATATCCATCACCAAATAAAGAAGTAAAAGAATCTGATGCAACCAAGCCAGATGTTTTTGTAGGAAACCCAATGGTACTGGCAGAAAGAGTATTAAGACAAACTGGCCCTTTAGATACTACTGTATTGAGAGTTGGCGGACTTATGGGTTACAATAGAATTCCCGGAAAATATGCTTCGGGTAAAAAAGATTTAGATAATGGTAACTCCCCTGTAAATTTTGTGCATCGAGATGATGTAATCGGTGTAATTGAGCAGGTAATTGAGCAAGGAAAATGGAATAGAGTATTCAATGTCTCCGCTCCAGAGCATCCATTAAGAAAAGATTTATATCCAGAAATGGCAAATAGATTTGGTTTTGAACCACCAGTTTTTAACTATTCTTCTCCTGCCGATTATAAAATTGTAAATACAGATAAACTGGCTATGGAACTTAAATATGAGTTCAAGTATCCAGATCCGTTTACATTCTATTATGAACTGTAGAGTATGAAAATCTGAAAAGATTCTTTAAAAATTAATTTTAATACTAAATTGAAAGACTATTGCTTGCAAGCGTAGTCTTTTTTTTATGAAATTTACACTCTTAGGTCTAACAACTTCATACTTATTTTTATTAACCATGGGTATTACCTCTGCACAGAGTTTTATTAAAATCAACAATCAGAAATTTATCAAAAATAACAGGCCGTATTATTTTATTGGCACAAACTTTTGGTATGGAATGAACCTAGGTGCAGAACAAAGTGGTGATAGAGAAAGGCTGATTAGAGAATTAGACCACCTTAAAAAATTGGGTATAAACAACCTGAGAATTATGGCTGGCAGTGAAGGACCTGATACCGAACCTTGGAGAATGACACCTTCTTTACAACCAGAACTTGGAATTTACAATAAAGATTTACTGCAAGGCCTCGATTATTTGCTTGATGAGATGCGCAAAAGAGAGATGTACGCAGTTGTATGCCTTAATAACTTTTGGCCTTGGTCTGGGGGAATGGCTCAATATGTAAACTGGTACGAAAATTCTGAAATTCCATATCCACCTCCAGCAGAAGGAGGAAGTTGGTCTAAATATCAGTTTTATACGGCTCGCTTTTATAAAGATAAAAATGCAATTGAGGCTTTTAATAAGCATATAAAGAAAATTGTGGGCAGAGTAAATAGCTACACTAAAATTGCTTACAAAGACGACCCAACAATAATGGCTTGGCAACTTGCTAACGAACCAAGAGGCATTTTATCTAAAAAAGCTTTTAATAAGTGGATTGATAAAACAACAGGTTTAATTAAATCTTTAGATAAAAACCATTTAGTAACGGTAGGAAGCGAAGGAAAAACACATACTACTTTTTCTGGTAATCAGGTAAAGAAAAACCATAACAGTAAGCATGTAGACTACATGACCATACATGTATGGGCTCAAAACTGGGAATGGTTCAATCCTGAAAAAGCTGACGAGACACTCATTTTGTCTAAAGATAAAGCTGAAAAGTACATCGAAAAACACATAGAGTTTGCCAAGAAACTAAAAATGCCATTGGTACTGGAAGAGTTTGGAATTTCCAGAGACTTGAACGATCACTCAACAGAAGCTCCTGTCTCAGTTCGTGATGAATACTATGAATTTATATTCTCAAAAGTGATTGAGCTAGCGAAAGCTGGTACTCCACTGGCAGGTTGTAATTTTTGGGCATGGGGCGGAGAAGGCAGACCAAGCACTCCAAAAGCTATTTGGAAAAACGGTGATGATTTTATTGGCGATCCACCACACGAATATCAGGGTTGGTATTCAGTTTATAACACTGATGAAAGTACTATTGAAGTAATTAAAACTGCTACAGAAAAAATTAATCAGGTTAAGTAATTTCTTAAAGATCGCTTGAGAAATATAAGAAAAAGCCATTTTCGTTTCGAGAGTTAAACGAATACTCTAAACGTATTACTGCATTGTAAAAAGTAACAATATCTAAACCGAATCCTGTTCCCCAGAGTGGTTTGTTAGATAGTGCTTCATTATAAAAATTGGTGGTAGAGTTTCTCACATAACCGACATCTATGTATCCTTTAAAGTACATTTCTATAGGAATAACATTAAACTGGTCGATAGGAATAAATTTTCCAGCATCCATTTTTTCATCCAAAAACTTAAACCTTAGGGTATTTTTTGTTAAGCCAAAATGCTGCCCTTCAATTACATACAAATCATATCCACGAATAAAATCTTGCCTGTAACCTAAAGCTCTCATATGTATATATGGCTGAGTTTCTGGCAAAGAAACCTTTCCAGAAAATGAACTTCCCAAGTAAAAGTTCTTACCTAAGTCCATGTATTTTGCGTAACTGGTTTTAAAAATAAGTAAATCAACATCATCAAAAATACCCAAACCAGTTTTTTCCAAGGATATATTCAAGATATGTCCTTTTAATGGATATGCACTAAAGTCTCTATAATCGTGGGTGTAAGTATACCTTAATTGAAAATAGCGATGCAAATCTTGGCCATTCAAAAAATATTCTGGATTTAGGTAAGATACAGTATCTGCTACTTTGAGATTTCTATAATTGATGTCAATATTATGAAAATCGTAAAAGCCAACTCTTTTGGTTAATGCCAAACCAAAATCAAACTGACGACGCATAATATTCTTATCGTATTCTACATTCTGTAGCTTATTGCCAATTGTATTGTAAGAAATATTATTATTTTCAGAATAACTGGTTCTTACTGTTAAGCCAAGGCTTTGCTTTTTATCTAGAAAAGGCACTCTATAAAGTAACCTTAACTGCTTAGTAAAGCCAAAGCGGAGTAATAAACCTAAATCTTCTTTTCTACCTCTAAAGTTTTTTCTCTTGAAGTTAAGCCCATATTCAATTCGACTTAAATCTTTATTTTGGTTGGTCCACCACTCATTAAAGCTTCTATCGGCAAGTTCTATAAGAGGTATTGGGAATGTATACCAACGTTCTTTAAGAAAAACGTTAATTACTATATTATTCTCTGTGGTAGGATAAAAAGCAATTTCTTGAGTAACAAACAAATTAGTATTTCGCAGTCTGTTGGTTTCTTTTTCGAGATATTGCTCAATATTGTCTTTCGCAATTAATGTCCCCTCACGAAAAGACAATTCTCTAATTATAATTTTCTCTTTGGTAATGCGGTTACCAAAAATATTTATCTGTTCTACACGAAGGCTATCACCCGAAGTGTTTTCATTGCCATTTTTATTCTGGCAAAAGCTGTCGAAAGAAAATAAGCAGTATAAGCAAATCAGACAAAAACTATGTCTTAAAATTTGATGTGATCTATTGTAGTTCATTAATTTCTCCTCAAGAAAAAGCACACACTTAGTCAATATGATAGCTCAAAAAATTAAGTTAATAATAGCATTTTACAATGTATTGCTCATTTTACAGTCAGGCTTGATGATTTTCTGCCTTCTCCTTTCTCAAAATTTATATATTTTTCTAATAATACAAGGCAGATTGGCTACTATTTAACTTTTTTTTACTTTTGGCTTAACGATAAAATAAACACAACGATACATGTTTCTTAAATTTGCAAAGACCTTTAAATAAAACAACCCATCCAAAATACTGTAAAAAATTACCGATAACAGCCTTTATACAAATATCTCCCTAAATTAACAAAATGAAACTGAGACGGATACATATGCAGAGACTGGCAGTTTTATTAGCTTCAATCAGTTGGATATTCCTTTTAGGAATAGCTATGATTGAACAATACCGTTTCTCTCATTTAAATATAATGGAAGAATATGTGCCGATTGCTATTGAAGGCGCTCTGTTAAATTCTTTTATCATCTTCACTTATATTTTTCTTTGGTTACAGTCTCGCAAAAACGAATCTCAGCCATTCCACAACCTTATCTGGAAAGTTTTTCTTACAGGTATGGTCTGTACACTTTTTTCTGGTGTATTATCATTAGCAGCTTCGCTAATAGGAATAAATGGTGACACCCAAAAACTGGTTAATATTTTTACTTTTAGGGTAGACTTCGGCTTGTTAACCATATTTCTGCTTACCACATTTAATACTTGGAAGCGGATGATATTATATGAAAAAACGCGCTATGCTGTTATTGTTTGGTTTCTATTTGAAATAGCACTTTTCTCAACTCTAACTTCTCATTTCTTTCAGCTCACAGAATCAGAAAGTATTCTAATTAATGTATCCAGAGCTGCTTTCTTTATTATTATTATGCTACTCAGCGTAAATCTGAAATGGGTACCCCATCTGGTATTTAACCAGAAAATTACTAGCGTTTTTCAATTGTTGGTTTCATTATTCTGTTTGGCTTATTTCTTTGCCAATATAATTTCGTATTACGATGATCCTACTTTGCAGATAGAAGATTATTCAGAAAACATCTTCTATTCTGTGTTATCAATATTTATCATTGTATATGGCATTAGCTCACTACTGGTTATTCTTTTTAACCTACCCACCTCTTCTGTTTTCGAAAAAAAGTTAAAAGAGCTATCAATCTTTCAAGAACTCAGTAGTGAAATAACTGAAGGTAAAAACGACAATCAGATTTATAAAATGCTTTTGGAGAGTGCAGGCTCTTCTGTTTCGGCAGACGCTTGTTGGCTAGAAGTACACCAACAAGATGTTTTCCTATATAAAGACATTACAAAAGAAGATACTGCCCTTATTAAAAAAGAAATTTATCAGGCAGGTTATAATGAGAAAAAACTTAAGATAATAACAAAGAGGCGCCTTTTACCTTTTCAAACAAAATCTCAATATAATTCCATTTTGGCAGTACCGCTTATTTCTGGCGATGAATACCTCGGGATAATGGTATTACTTAAAAAGCTTACAAATGCATTTGATAATACGATGATCTCTATGGTAAATACATTCTCTGCTCAAGCCGGTATTGCCATCCAAAATTTCAAGCTGATATCTCAAGTTGTTGAAAGTGAAAGGTATAAAAATGAATTGGAGATTGCCAAAGCTGTACAAGAACGCTTATTACCTGAAAAACTTCAGGTAAATGGTACATTTGAATTTTTTGCTAAATCTAAACCAGCTACAGAAGTTGGCGGTGATTATTACGACCTCCATCGATTAAGCGAGCACGAATATGTAGTGATTATAGCAGATGTAGCCGGCAAAGGAATTTCTGCAGCATTTAATATGGCTCAAATGAAAGGGATTTTCCAAGGATTGGTAAGGCTTAACCTTAATCCCGACGAATTCTTAATTAAAGCAAATGCTGCATTAACAAGCTGTTTAGAAAAATCTGCATTTATTACTGCAAGTTATTTCCACATCAATACAGAAACCTTTAAGATCAGATATGCGCGCGCAGGTCACTGCCCTACTTTATTTTACAGAGATGCAAAAGATAAGGTAGAATATCTAGAAACAGATGGCCTAGGTTTAGGAATTATTCGTAACGAAAGTTATAAAAATTACGTGAGTATAAATGAGATAAGCTATCAGAAAAACGACATTATGATGCTCTATACTGATGGCATAGTAGAAGCACAAAATACTGAAACTAAAGAGATTTATGGATTCGAAAGGTTGCACGAATATTTTGAAAACAACCATGATAAATCTATAGAAAATATTGGTAATACACTCATTTCTAACTTGAATATCTTTACCAATGCTGGAAACATTAATGACGATTTTACCATTTTACTTATAAAATTCTGATATTTGATTGAATTAAACACTGGTTTTTTATTTGTGACAATACTATGGAAATAACCACCTTTAATGAGGGCAAATATTATATAATTAAGATAAATGGTGAACTTGATGCCAGTTCTTCGCTAATACTGGATGATGCCATTGAAGAGGCAGTCAATAAAGATCAAAAGCTTTTACTATTCGACTGTGAAAATTTACATTACATTTCTTCACCAGGGATAGGAGTTTTTACATCCAGAATCGAAGATCACGAACAAAAGAAAATATATCTCGTACTATATGGCATGAACGAAAAAGTTTTTAACGTTTTCAAAATTCTTGGGCTGGATAAAATCCTGCCTATAGTTAATGAAAAGGAAGAAGCCAAAATATTGCTTAATGGTGCACTCAATAAAAATTAATTGCAGCAAATCGAGCCTGAAAGATATTAGAGAGTTTGCTGAGAAAATTTTAAGTAATTATGAAATTCCTGAAGTTGAGAGGAATCTAATTATAGTTGCTATTGATGAGGTGTGCGCAAATATCATTATACACGCACACCACTGTAATGAAACAGACGAGATTAGTATAAGAATCTCTGAGTTTGATAAAACACTTGAATTTGCAATAATAGATCAGGGAGAGATCTTTAACATAACAGATTACAATGTACCAACTTTAGAAAACCTTATCAAAGACAAAAAGCCAGGTGGCATCGGCCTTATACTTGTTAAAAAAATAATGGATAAGATAATGGTTGAAAAACAAGACGGCAAAAGTGTTTGCCGAATGTATAAGTCACTGATTCTCTGATCTGTTATTAAACAACTTTACTTTCACTACCCGCTGCGCTGTTTTCCCCTCTCTCCAATTAAATCTCATCTTATCGTTTTCTTATTCCAAACAATTACTTCTTTAGTATGAATAATTTGGAAAAAGGAAAAATTGGAGAAAATCTAGCTGTTAATTATCTCTCTAAAAAGGGATTTAAAATTCTAGAAAGGAATTTCAGATATAAAAAAGCTGAAATTGACATTATAGCCAGTAATGAAAAATTCGTTTTATTCATAGAAGTAAAAACCCGTAGTAAAACTACATTTGGATACCCAGAAGAATTCGTCTCTGAACAACAAGAAGAGAGAATAATGAATGCTGCAACTCATTTTCTCGAAACAACAGGAGCACCTCATCAGTTTATTCGTTTTGACATTATATCAATAATTAAAAACTCTTCACAACAAGAGCTCGTCCATATAGAAGACGCTTTTCATTAAATTTAACTATGTTTGTGAGTAGGTATTTCTGGTTGATATTTGCTTTGCAATACCAATTAACCAGATATTTTTTTAGAAAATTATTTTTAGATATAGACTTTACTGATAAAATTTTTCAATGTTTGCGCCCATAACTCCTACAGTTAGAATGCTCCTAGTTTTGAATATTGGAGTTTTTCTTATTGAATCATTCTTAGACTTACCACTTAGTAGCATTCTTTCACTTAAATACCTTTTCTCAGAAAACTTTCAACCGTATCAGGTATTCACATACATGTTTGTACATGCAGACTTCTGGCACTTGTTCGGTAACATGATCGTACTGTTTTTCTTTGGCCCTATGCTAGAAAACTTTCTGGGTTCTAATAAGTTCTTAATCTTTTATGTAGCATGTGGCATTGGTGCCTCATTATTTCACGGATTAATTAATTATCTTGAAATGTCTCAAATGGAAGATGCCATCGCTTCTTTTAGAGTCATGCCTAGCCCTGAAAAGTTTCTAGATTTTGCCAATGACTATGCAAATGGCTTTACAGGACAACGCTATTTCAAATTTTATAACTTAGTACATGAAATATACCCAGGCAATCCTGACAACCAACAAATTCAAGGTGAAGTGCTTGGGATAATGGAATCTTTAAGAAATTCATATGTTTCTCAAAGTTCGATGCTGGGTGCGTCTGGTGCTACTTTAGGTGTGCTTTTAGGTTTTGGATTATTATTTCCTGAGATGGAAATCAGGTTATTGTTTTTTCCATTTTTCCCTATAAAAGCAATTTATTTGGTTACATTTTTTGCTGCTTACGAAATTTATTCTGTAATTGAGCAAAGACCCGATGACAATATAGCTCATTTCGCACATATTGGTGGAATGTTAATTGCGTTTATAATCATAAAGTTTAATATATTAAAACATAAGTGATTTTTTGAAGGAGCTGATTGTGCATTTCTCAGTCAATGATTACCTTTAATTTAGGACTCAGAAACCATCCTAGCAGTCTGTTTGTTCAAACTCTGAATACGGATAGTTTTTTAACAGCTTTTTTCCAATGAACAGTTTTATCGAAGATTTTAAATATGCCTGGAATAAGCCGAACAATGGTGTCGTTAAGCTTATTATCATCAATGTTATTGTATGGGTTATAGTAAATTTACTATACTTTTTATCCAGTATGCTGGATAACCCAGGCATGTTCTCCTTCTTTTATAATAATATAAAGTTACAGCCTACTTTTGGCACTTTTATTTTTAAGCCCTGGACAATAATAACCTATTTCTTTACCCATCAGGATTTCTTTCATATTCTTTATAATATGATTTTTATGTACTGGTTTGGTAAACTAATTCAAGAATATCTGGGAAGCCAAAAACTAGTAGCACTTTATATATGGGGAGGTATAGCTGGTGGTTTTGCTTATCTACTAGTTTATTACATTTTAGGTTTGCAAAGTTCTGGCATGGTTGGAGCATCTGCAGGCGTATATGCTATTATAGTTGGTGCCGCCACATTTAAACCGGAGCACCGTTTTCACTTGCTCTTTATCGGGCCTGTTCAATTAAAATACCTCGCCGCTGTAGCAGTATTACTATCGTTTTTTCAATTACCACAAACCAATACGGGTGGTAATGTAGCTCACCTTGGTGGAGCACTAATCGGTTTTATCTTTATCAAACAGTTACAAAGAGGTGATGACTGGAGCAAGCCAGTTACTTCAGTGCTACAATTTTTTGCTAATATTTTTACTCCTAAATCTGGATTTAAAGTTACCTATGGCAAAAAAAGTAAAGTAACCGTTTCTAAAGGTGGATATAAAACAAACAATAAAAGCAAAGACGAAATGCCCGAACAAGCTGTAGTTGATGCAATATTAGATAAAATATCGGAGTCTGGTTATGAGAAATTAAGTAAAGAAGAAAAACAAATTCTTTTTAAAGCAAGCCAGAAGAAAAAATAGCCTTAAGCTTTTTAAACATATAAAACCTTCCTATTCAGGAGGGTTTTCTTTTTTTATCACTATTTTAATTTGATTAAAATCATAAATACACTCAAGTTTTAAGACAAATATCTTTGATTCTTAGGGAGTATTTTATTTAGTTTTGTCTCTTCATTAAACAACTGATCAAATCAATGAAGAGAATTTTACTAATACTCGCAATAGTTGGGACAACAATTTTTTCTAGTTATGCCCAAAACATTGATACAACCTCTACCCTTCTTGAAGAGCTGATTATAACTGAAAACCGTCTTCAAACTCCTTTTCTTGAATCAGCAAGAAACATAGAGGTTTTACATGCTAAAAAACTCAAACAACTACCAGTACAAAGTTTACCAGAGGCCTTAAATTACCTTCCAGGAATAGATGTGAGGCAAAGAGGTCCTGTGGGTGTGCAAGCAGATTTAAGTATAAGAGGCAGTACTTTTGAGCAAAGTCTAGTTTTGATTAATGGCATCAAAATAACTGACCCGCAAACAGGCCATCATATGCTAAACCTGCCAATAGGTTTCGAAAACATAGACGAAGTAGTCGTATTAAAAGGACCTGCTGCTCGTATTTATGGACAAAATGCTTTTGCAGGAGCCATCAATATTATCACAAAAATTCCTGAACAAAGAAGTATCTATCTATCTGCTTTTGGAGGTGACTTTGGAACCTATAATGGTTCAGCAGCTTTAGCTTTACCAGGCGAAAAGTATGGACAATATATCTCAGTTTCTAGAAATGCTTCAGACGGTTATAGAGAAAATACAGACTATTTCATAAATAATGTATTTTATCAGTCTGAGTTAAAACTTGCTTCAGGTAAATTCAATATTCAATTTGGTTATACCGACAAAGAGTTTGGAGCAAATGGTTTCTATTCTTCGCCATCTGCCACTCAGCAATGGGAAGCTGTACAAACTAGTTTAAGCAGTGTTGCTTATGAGCAAAAAATCAATAAATGGACTTTTAAGCCAAGAGTTTACTGGCGTAGAAACAAAGACCAATATCAATTTGTAAGAGGGCAACCAGAAATATACGAAAACTTCCATACCTCAAATACCCTCGGTGCAGAATTACAAACAACTTACGAAAGTAAACTAGGTGTAACTGGCTTAGGTGTAGAATTAAGAAACGAAGATATAGAGAGCACAAATTTGGGCAACTGGAACAGAGATAACTTAGGTATTTTCACCGAACATAAATTCAGTTTAGGGAAACTGTTAGTTACACCAGGTGTATATTTTAATTGGTTCTCAGATTTTGGATGGAATGCCTTCCCTGGTGTAGATGCTAGTTACCAAATTTTAAATAATACTAGAGCATTTGCAAGTGTTGGCAGATCATTCAGAATACCAACTTATACAGATTTATATTATGCAGACCCTGCAAACCTTGGTAACCCTGATCTGGAACCAGAATCTGCGGTAAGTTATGAAGCGGGTTTTAAATACTACTTAAAAGGTTTCTATGCTCAAGTATCTTATTTCAATAGAACCACAGATAACCAAATCGACTGGGTAAAAAATAATGCAGATGATCCTTGGCAGCCGCAAAACTTCTCAGAACAAATAACACAAGGTGTAGATATATCTGCCGAATGGGATTTTAACTACTTATTGAGCGAAGATGCATTTATCAACCAAATCACTTTAGCTTATACTTACATCGACGCACAACTAAGCGAAAGAGAAAATGTAATATCAAGGTATGTACTCGAAAACCTCAAACATCAATTTATTGGAGGTGTAAATCATAAAATTGTTGGAAACTTTAGCCACCAATTAAAAAGCAGGTTTATAGACCGTGTAAGCCTTGCCGACTATTGGCTATTCGATTCAAGGGTTAATTGGCACAACGAATCAGACAACCTAAACATTTACATCGAAGCTACTAATATCTTTGATAAAGAATATACAGAAGTAAGTCTTGTACCAATGCCTGGTAGATGGTTTAGAGCTGGCGCTAAATTCAGACTCGATTTTTAACCATCCAATTTCATTTAAAGCCAAAAGCGCCATTGTTTAGACAGTGGCGCTTTTATTTTTTTAACATTTTTGACAATCTGTTGATTTATTTTCATAAAAAGTAAAGCATCTTTAGAAATATTATTTTTTTTTAATAGCTTTATTAATGATTAGAAAATAATACTTTTCTTAACCACCACACATACAATAACAACCTTACATTTTTTACTAAAAAAGATTACCCCCCATGAACTCAAAAATCAACAGAAGAAACTGGTTAAAGTCTAGTTCTCTATTGGCTACTGGATTATTTGCAGGTATTCCTGCTATTGCAGGAAAAAGAAATCCACAAATCTCAATTCCTGAATTCGAATTTTTATCAGAACACGAGCTTACCCGCAAAGAATTAAAAAACTTACCTCCATTAAAAGCACGTCTGCTTTCAAACGAAAATGCATTTGGCCCTTCAGAAAAAGCTAAACAAGCTATTATAGATGCAATAAACGACAGCTTTATGTATCCTCGTGATGCAAGAGAAGAGTTTACAACACTAATTGCTGAAAAAGAAGGTGTATCACCAGATCAGGTAATTCTTGGAGCTGGTTCTACAGAATTGCTAATGGCTGCTTCTTTATACTATGGTCTTAAAGGCGGTAAAGTAATCTCTGGTGACCCTAGCTACATGTCCTTAGTAAGAATGTCTGGTTCTTACGGAGCAGATTGGGACAAAGTGCCTTTAACTTCAGATTATAAATTAGATCTTGAAGAAATGGAAAAAAGAGTTTCAGACGATACGAGTCTCGTATATATCTGTAACCCAAATAACCCAACTGGAACTTCTCTAGATACAGAAAAATTAAAAGATTTCTGTAAAACAGTGTCTAAAAAGAAACCTGTTTTTGTAGATGAGGCTTACATCGATTATGCTGGTGGCATTGAAGCTAAAGGCATGGGAAGCCTTTTAAAAGAGGGCCATGATGTAATTATTGCAAGAACATTCTCTAAAGCTCACGCTTTCGCTGGTTTAAGAATTGGTTACTGCATAGCACTTCCAGAAACTATAGAAAATATTAAAAAATATAGCACAAGAGGAGGCACAACTTCTGCAACTTCATTGTGTGGTGCAATTGCAAGCTTTCAAGATGATGAATACATGAAGTATACTGTAGCTAAAAATGCTGAAGCTAAAGAATATACTTATGGATTCTTAAAAGACTTAGGTTACGATTACATCCCGTCTGATACCAGTTTTATCCTTTTCCCAATTCCGATGGAAGGAGAAAAATTCAAACAAAAAATGCTTGAGCAAGGCATTGGTATTAAAGTTTGGGAATTCGACAACCAACACTGGTGCCGAGTAAGTATGCACAAAATTGAAAAACTTAAGATTTTCGAAGCTGCTTTAAGAGAGCTTCCAGGTTAATTTGATTTTTACCTTTTGGTAATTAAATTTTACTAAGGAGTTTCATTTTTTTGAGGCTCCTTAATTTTTTTTTATGATGTATAAATCCGCTTTATCCGAATCAAATTTATTTTCTTTCACATCACAGTTTTTACTTTTTATATTTGCGGCAAATTTACTGATCACCCAAAGAATAGCCTCCGCGATAAGAGGCGAAGAAGGTAACCAAACGGATTTTAATTTAATTTTGTCCATCATCAATGAAAATAAATCTCAACAATTTTGATCGTTTTGAAAAACGTCACAATAGTCCCTCTTCTATTGAGATAGAAGAAATGCTAAAAAGCATTGGAGTTTCCTCAGTGGACGAACTAATTAATAAAACTATACCTGAAAATATTCGCTTAAAGCAACCGCTAAATCTGCCAAAAGCACAAACAGAGCACGATTTTCTGAAGTCTTTTAAAGAACTAGCCAGCAAAAATAAAATCTTTAAGTCTTACATTGGTATGGGGTATCACGACTGCTATGTACCGAATGTAATTCTTAGAAACATTCTAGAAAATCCAGCATGGTACACTGCATACACGCCATATCAAGCTGAAATTGCACAGGGTAGACTAGAAATGTTACTCAATTTCCAAACTGTGGTTTCTGATCTTACAGGAATGGAAATTGCCAACGCATCGCTACTTGACGAAGGAACTGCTGCTGCTGAAGCTATGGCGATGATGCACTCTAATGTAGCTCGTAGCAAGAAAGGAGCTAACAAGTTTTTTGTTTCAAAACATTGCCATCCGCAAACAATAGATTTGCTTAAAACCAGAACGGCTCCTATCGGTGTTGAAATGACTATTGGTTCTATTGATGAGCTAGATTTGTTTGATGAGAAGTTGTTTGGAGTTTTATTGCAATATCCTCACACAGAAGGAGAAGTACTAGATTATACAGATTTTATTGCAGCAGCTCATGAACAAAATGTGCAAGTTGGTGCTGCCGTAGATTTGTTAAGCTTGTTACTACTAAAATCTCCAGGAGAAATGGATGCTGATATTGTAGTGGGTTCTTCTCAGAGATTTGGTGTACCGATGGGTTATGGTGGTCCTCACGCTGGATTTTTGGCAACAAGAGAAAGCTACAAAAGACTTTTACCGGGTAGAATAATTGGGGTTTCTAAAGATGTTGATGGAAAAGTAGCTTACAGAATGGCTTTACAAACCCGTGAGCAACACATCAAAAGAGAAAGAGCGACCTCTAATATTTGTACCGCACAAGTACTACTGGCTGTTATGGCTGCTGCCTATGCAGTTTATCACGGTGCAGAAGGGCTTAAAAATATTGCATTGAGAGTTTATGGTTTAACTTCTGTGCTTTCAAAAGGATTAACTGAGCTAGGTTTTACTATCACCAACAAAACTCACTTCGATACCTTACAATTAGTTTTACACGATCATACAGAACAGGAAAAAATTAAGCAGGTAGCATTAGCTAAAAAAATCAACCTGCACTACCCTGACGAAAACCATATATGTATTTCTTTAAACGAAACCACTACTTTGGCAGACGTTAAAGAACTACTAGAAATATTTAAAGAAGCATTAGCGCTAAAAGGCGAAATTGAAGCAAATAATACTGAAATAGATTTCACTTTAGAAGAAAAGCTTCAACGCTCTACAGAATACCTTACTTTTGAGGTATTTAACAAATACCACTCAGAGCATGAGATGCTTCGCTACTTAAAAAGCCTCGAAAACAAAGACCTTTCTCTAGTTCACTCAATGATTTCATTAGGTTCTTGTACAATGAAATTGAATGCGACTACTGAAATGATTCCTGTTACATGGCCAGAGTTTGGAGCTTTACACCCGTTTGTTCCCAAAGACCAAGCGCAAGGCTACCAAAAGTTATTTGTGAATCTTGAAAACTGGTTACAAGAGATTACAGGTTTCGATGCAGTTTCATTACAACCAAATTCAGGAGCTCAGGGCGAATATGCTGGCTTAATGGTAATTAGGGCATTCCACCAAAACAATGGCAATGAGCACCGTAATGTTGCCCTTATTCCTTCTTCTGCACATGGTACTAACCCTGCAAGTGCAGTAATGGCAGGTATGAAAGTGGTAATTGTTAAATGTGATGAAAAAGGTAACATCGATATCGCAGACCTTAAAGAGAAAGCAGAGAAATTTAGCGATACTTTATCTGCACTAATGGTAACCTATCCATCAACCCACGGTGTGTATGAGGAAGGTATTATTGAAATATGTGAGATTATCCACCAACATGGAGGTAAAGTATACATGGATGGTGCAAACATGAATGCACAAGTTGGTTTAACAAGCCCTGCGAATATTGGTGCTGATGTTTGCCACCTTAATCTACATAAAACATTCTGTATCCCTCACGGTGGTGGTGGACCTGGTATGGGCCCAATTGGTGTAACTACCGAGCTTGCTCCTTATTTACCAGGACATAGCGAAGTTGAAACTGGAGGAGAAAACGCTATATCTGCAATTTCTGCTGCTCCTTGGGGAAGTGCTAGCATCTTGCCAATCTCTTATGCTTACATTGCCATGATGGGCACAGAAGGTCTAACCAATGCTACCAGAATGGCGATTTTAAATGCCAACTACATGAGAGCTAAGTTACAAGCACACTATCCGATTTTATATACTGGTAAAAATGGATTCTGTGCACACGAGATGATCGTAGATTGCCGTGAGTTTAAGAAAGCAGGAATCGAAGTAGAAGACATTGCTAAGAGATTAATGGATTATGGTTTCCATGCTCCTACTGTTTCTTTCCCAGTACCAGGTACTTTAATGGTTGAGCCAACAGAAAGTGAGTCTAAAGAAGAACTAGACAGATTCTGCGATGCTTTAATTGCCATTAGAAACGAAATAGCTGGTGTTGAAGAAGGCAAAACTGATGCTGTGAATAATGTGCTTAAAAATGCACCTCACACAGCAAATATGCTATTAGCAGATACATGGGAATACCCATACACAAGAGAAGAAGCTGCTTATCCGCTTCCTTATCTTAAAACCAACAAATTCTGGCCAAGTGTAAGAAGAATCGACAGTGCATTTGGAGATAGAAATCTGGTGTGTAGTTGTATCCCAGTTTCAGAGTTTGAAGAAGAACAGGCAATTTAAACTATAAAAAAAGAGGAGCTTTTAAGCTCCTCTTTACATTTATAATCTATCTAAATCAGTTTTAAACATTCACAGAAAGATGTGGTGATAAATGTTGTATCAACACTTGTTCGGGCATTGCACCAGACTGTCTCCACAAGATGTTTCCTTTATGGAAAAGTATCATAGTAGGTATACCTTGTACTTTGTAAGCTTGAGCAGCAGCAGGATTTTTATCAACATCTACTTTAATCACTTTCAACTTACTTTCTAGCTTATCTGCAACACCTTTTAATACAGGCTCCATAAATTTACAAGGCCCACACCAGTCTGCATAAAAATCTACCAAAACTGGCACCTCCGAATTTTTTATCACGTCTGAAAACTTACTCATAACAATTCAATTTTATTCTGAAATACGTTTAGATGAAATTTTAATAAATTTAACTATTTTGAGAAAAATTACCCTGACTAATAATAGCCAGGGTAAACCATGAAAAATTAAATCAAAATAGTCTATCAGTTTCATTCCAACTCCACCTCCCATTACCCACTTTATCTTTCCCAAAACGTGAGGTTCTGGAGTAAAAGGAGCTAAACCCAATGTAATGCATAGTAAAAGAATAATTCCAATATTATCGAAAACTTTCATATATACACATGAACATATTTATATATAAAAAATTCACTTTTTTATATATAATTCATTTAAAAAGACTCATATTATTTAATAAATTACTTTTTTAATCTATTCAAGACATTTTTTACTAACTCACTTCATCTTTCTACTGTAAAATGAAAATGCAAACAAACGATAAAACCTATGATGTATGTATTGTAGGTTCTGGTGCTGGCGGCGGTATGGCAGCAAAAGTTTTAACTGAAGCTGGCGCCGATGTAGTAATGCTAGAAGCCGGACCATTCTTCGATTCTGCTGAAGGCGATATGTTTAAATGGCCTTACAACTCTCCCAGACGCGGAGCACCTACCCATAGACCTTTTGGCGAATTTGATGCAGCTTTTGGAGGCTGGGAATTAGGCGGAGAACCTTATACCACTAAAGACGATACATCATTTGCATGGTTTAGATCAAGAATGTTAGGTGGAAGAACCAACCACTGGGGAAGAATCTCTCTTCGATTTGGACCAAAAGACTTTAAACGCAAAAGTATAGATGGCCTTGGTGACGACTGGCCAATTACTTACGAAGACATCAAACCTTATTACGACAAAGTAGATAAACTAGTCGGTGTTTTCGGAACAAACTTAGACCCTGCTCTTGGTCTTGATAATGAACCCGATGGCATATTTCTCCCTCCTCCCAAACCCAGAGCATATGAGTTGCTTATACAAAGAGCCTGTGCTGGTATGGATATCCCGGTTGTTCCTTCGAGAATGTCTATATTAACCCGACCTCTAAATGGAAGGCCTGCCTGTCATTATTGCTCTCAATGTAACCGTGGTTGCTCCACTTACTCAAATTTCTCTTCACCTCCTGTATTGGTAAATCCTGCTTTAGAAACAGGCAAATTAAACCTGATTTTAAATGCAATGGCCAGAGAAGTTACCACCAACGACGAAGGCTTGGCTACTGGAGTTTCTTATGTGAGCAAAGAAGATGGGCAAGATTATCATGTAAAAGCGAAAGTGGTAATTTTAGCGGCAAGTGCTTGTTCATCTGCCAGAATATTACTCAATTCTAAATCGAGCAGGTTCCCAAATGGTCTTGCCAATTCTAGTGATTTAGTTGGAAAATACCTGATGGATTCAACTGGAGCCGACATGGCAGGTATTATTCCTAAAATGATGGATAGCATTCCTTATAATGAAGATGGTATTGGCGGAATGCACTTATATATTCCTTGGTGGTTAGATAATGCAAAACTAGATTTCCCGAGAGGTTACCATGTAGAATTTGGTGGTGGTCGCAGAATGCCAGGTTATGGCTTTTTAGGTGGCATTCATAACTATAATGGCAAATTTAGCCACAGAGATGGCAGTGAAAGAAAATATGGCGGTGGTGGCTATGGTAAGCAGTTAAAAGAAGATTACAGAATGTTTTATGGCTCTCTAGTTGGCTTTGCTGGCAGAGGCGAACCAGTAGCAGTTAAAGACAACTACTGTGAGATAGACCCGAATGTAGTGGATAAATGGGGAATTCCAGTTTTAAAATTCCATTACAAATGGAGCGATCACGAAATAAAGCAAGCCAAACACATGCAAGATACTTTCGAAGAAATTATCTACCGAATGGGCGGTTTTCCATTAGGGCCTAAAGCTACCAAAGATCAAAATTATGGTTTGCACACTCCCGGAGAGATTATTCACGAAGTAGGCACTACCCGAATGGGAAAAACAGCAAAAGACTCTGTAACAAATCAATACTGCCAGACACACGATGTAAAAAATCTGTTTGTAAACGATGGTGGTACATTTACTTCTATGGCAGATAAGAACCCAACCTGGACAATTCTAGCACTTTCAATGCGTGCTTCAGAATACATTATCGACCAGAAAAAACAAATGAATATCTAAAGCAGAAAACCAAGATGAAAAAAAATAAAATAAACAGAAGAGATTCGCTAAAAGTAATTGGTCTGGCATCGCTCACTGCCGGAAGTACTTTGATACCTGGCTGTAACCCACCTGAACAAAAACAAGGACACGAACACCAACACGGCAATGTATCTGCCGATAGCAATGGGTTCAAAAATCTTAATGATGCTGATCTAAAGTTACTAGAAGAGCGCTTTTTTAGCGAACATGAATACAAAACCATTCAGGTACTTTCAGACATAATTATTCCTGCTGACGATAAATCCGGCAGTGCTACTGAGGCCAATGTACCTGAGTTTATTGAATTTATGATGAAAGACCAGCCACAACATCAAACAAATATGCGTGGTGGAATTAGCTGGCTTGACTACCAGTGCAAAAAAAGATTCTCTAAAAGTTTTATAGAGGTCTCTCAGGAACAGCAAACTAAAATTTTAGACGAAATAGCTTATCCTGAACAGGCAAAACCAGAAATGATTCAGGGTGTAAACTGGTTCAACTCATTACGAGATTTTGTGGCCACAGGCTTTTTTACCAGTCAAATCGGCATAGAAGACCTAAAATATATTGGAAACGCAGCCAATGTATGGCAAGGCAGTCCACAAAAAGTGCTTGACAAATTAGGAGTTAAATACGACGACAGCATCGACTATGCCTGATCCTCAAAATCTCTGATTTTATCTAGTAACAAGTTAAGTTGTTTAGCTTCATCTTCTGTCAAACAGCTTAACATGCTATCAAAAACTTCTTCATAGCATTCCATTTTTTGCAGCAACTCCAAACCTTCTTCAGTAATAAAAATATGTGTAGCCCTTCTATCGTCTTCGCAGCTATACCTCTTTACAAGACCTCTTGTTCGCATTTTATCAACTATTCTGGAAACATCAGATTCTCTCTCAAGCATTCTACATTTAATGTTGCCAATAGTTACAGGTTGCCCCTGCTGACCTCTTAAAATTCTAAGTATATTATATTGTTGAACTGTAAGATTAAACTTCTTGAATATTTTCTTTTGAGACTGAGCTAACCAGTTACTTGTAAAAAAGATGTTGAGCCCTACTTTATGAAATTCATTCCTAAATTTACTCTTCAGTTCGTCTTCAAGTTTCATAACCATGTCTATTATTCAATTTCTGTTGTTACCTAACTAATTTATCTTTCTAAATCGTTACGTTAAAAACCCTAATATATGTTGTAATTTATATAAAGTATCTCACCAAAAAAACAGCAGATTTACATAAAGGGTTTGTATCCTAGAAATATATTGAATTGTTTCTCAACAAAAAAAGGCAGAACTAATATTCCACCTTTTTTTAGAGATCATTAAGGAAAATGCTAATTATTTTCCAGCATCTACGCTTTTGATCACTTGTATGTTAGCGTCAATTTCAACTTCTTCGCTTACTACAACACCACCTGTTTCTAAAGCAGAGTTCCAGTTTAAGCCAAATTCAGTTCTGTTTATTTCACCAGTTACTTTAAATCCAGATTTAGTGTTACCGTAAGGATCTTTGATAGTACCATTAAATTTTGCCTCTAGTGTAACAGGCTTAGTTACACCATGCATAGTTAAATCACCTTTTAATTCGTATTTGTTTCCACCTTTCTTTTTGAAAGAAGTACTTTTAAAAGAGATTGTAGGGTACTTTTCTACATCAAAGAAATCTGCTGATTTTAAGTGCTCATCTCTTTTATCTATACCAGTGTTAATTGTACTAGTTTGTGCAGTAAATTCAATTTTAGCATCAGAGAAATCTACTTTGTCTGATTTTAAAACAGCTTCGAAACCATCAAATTTACCAGTAACTTCAGAGATCATCATGTGAGTTACATTAAACTCGATGCTTGAGTGAGCAGGGTCACTAGTCCAAGTTGTTTGTGCATAAGCACCTACCAAACCAGAAAATAATAATGCGATAAATAAACTAATCTTTTTCATAATTCAAATTATAAGTTGCACCATTAAATGTTTATACATATATTTTAATAAAAATCAATTTGCTGACTGAATTGATAATGCAATATTATATGTTGCAACATATATATGCAAATATATTTTTTATTTTAATCATAACTAATTGATTTTCAAAGTAATAATTTTTATATGTTTTAACTTGTTAAATCATATTAGCTGTTTTCTTTGTTTAAATAGAAATTTATATCATTTAATAAATAAGTGAATGATCATTAATTTTGAATAAAACAATAGCGACTCAAATGAACGAAACAGAATTAATAAGAAATCTGGACCAAATAAAAATAGAACTGGACGGTACAGGCTGTAAATTAATTGCAGTAAGTAAAACCAAACCAGTTGAAATTCTTACCGCAGCCTATCAGGCAGGTATTAGAATCTTTGGAGAGAACAAGGTTCAGGAGATGGTGCAGAAACACGAAGTATTACCAAAAGATATAGAGTGGCATATGATTGGTCATTTGCAAACTAACAAAGTGAAGCTAATCGCTCCTTTTGTTAGCTTAATACATTCTGTAGATAGCATAAAACTTTTAAAAGAAATTAATAAAAGAGCAGCTCAGAATAATCGTATTATTGATTGCCTTTTCCAAATTCATATAGCTGAAGAAGAAACCAAATTTGGCTTGAATGAAGCTGAGCTTTTTGAGTTAATTGAAAGTGATGAGTTTAATAGTATGGAAAACATCCGTATGAAAGGCTTAATGGGTATGGCGACTAACACAACAGATTACGAACAGGTAAGAAAAGAATTTACAGCTTTAAAAGACCTTTTTAATAAAACAGGCAGTAAATACGTAGCTGATAACCTAGATTTTACTGAGTTATCTATGGGAATGAGCAACGACTATAGAATTGCGCTAAAAGAAGGTAGCACGATGATTCGCGTAGGAAGCCTTATTTTCGGTGAAAGAAATTACAATAATTAATTCTGAATTAAAATAGTAAAAGTCTGTCGCTACACTGAGTAAGACAGACTTTTATATATTATCTATTTCTGCCATATTTCTCGTGGCTAGAAACCCAATCTGAAGACGAAATTGCTGAGCCGAGTGAAATCTCACCGGCAAGAGCTACAGCTGCTACAATTTCTGCCAGTTTATTTACTTTATTTTTACCGTCGCAACCTAATATTCTCAAACACTCTTGCTGAGTTGGCAGGGCCGTACCCCCACCAAAAGTTGCTACTATGAGCGATGGAATTGTAAGAGACAGATATAAATCTCCTTCTGGGGTTAATTCCGAATAAAAAATCCCGGCTGAAGACTCAGCCACATTGGCTACATCTTGCCCTGTAGCAATAAACATGGCTGTAATCGCATTGGGTGAATGCGCTCCATTATTATTTGCCCCACAGAAAAAGGCACCTAAAGTAGCAATGTTTGAGTGGTAATTTAGCTTTTCTGGCTCAACACGCATATGTTGGATTAACACATCTCTCTTTACTGTACACTCAGCAATTACCCTTTTACCACGTGTTCTCATTACATTAATTTGAGATGCTTTTTTATCGGTTGCGAAGTTAGACTCCAAATAAAAATTTGTGATTCCGTCTGAGTAATGATCGAGAATCCAGCTACACGCCGCAAAAGTTGCTCTGCCTACCATATTTTGCCCGGCAGCATCGCCTGTAGAATAATTAAAGCGCAAGTAAACAAACTTGTTACTCAAATAAGGATCGATATACAGCAATTTAGCAATACTAGAAGTCGCCTCTGCATGATCTCTTATTTCATCCATATTATCGTTTACCCAAGCAACAAACTCCCTACACTTTCTGGCATTTTCAAAAACAAAAACTGGTGCCCTTTGCATGGCATCTCCCACTACTGTTACTGTCGCACCTCCACTTAAGTTCATCACTTTTATACCTCTATTATAAGAGGCAACCAAAGTTCCCTCTGAAGTGGCCATTGGTATTAAAAACTCGCCTTGTGCGTGTTCTCCATTGATGAGTATAGGTCCAGCAAGCCCTAAAGGGATTTGAGCTACTCCACTAAAATGCTCTATATTTCCTTGTGTGAGGTGAGGATCAAATGAATAAGAAGCAGTATGCTCCATTTTTACCCCTGTAAAAGCTTCTACAAAACCTTGTCGCTTTTTTATTGCTTCGTCGCTATAGTCATCGGTTTCATCACGTGGGATGCGGATAATATCTTCATCACCACTGGTAATGGAATCTTCTACTTTTAAGGTAAGTTTACCAAATGGTTTTACCTCAAACTTAATTTCTATTTTGTATTTTCCTTCTTCTAATGGCTCTCCACTTACCAACACATTCATCTTTCTTTTTAAAGGAAATTCGATAGGGTTTGCCGCAGTTATATCGTTTATTCCCAGCTTTCCCCCTTCTTCCAGATCAACTAAAACTGCCTCATCATTTATTAATGTACCATCAATAATAATAGCTTTAATCTCAATGATTTTACAATCACTTAGCCTGTTTTTTAATCCAAAGCGATAACCACTTGAAGTATTTTCTAGGCTACCATTCGTGTATAGCTGCTTCAGTATAAGACTGGGGATAATAGTCATTATGTGTGTGTTGTTTGAGTAAAAAAAATCTTTTGGTAATCTGTAATTTAGACTAAAAAATTTAATCTGGTAGGCATAAATTTTTCCACCCTACTCTATCTACTATCTTAAAATCACCTTTTTGTTCTAATATTTTAAGATAACTTTCTAAAAATTTCAACTCGTTATCTTCACAATTACCTTCAAAGGGTTTTATAATAAAGTAATTTTCCGGATTATCTGTCACCTTATAAAGAGAATCGTCTATAATGAGCAGATTTTTCATCTTAAAACCCTTTCTTCTTATTTTCTCTAAAGGCTTAATAAATTGATATTCTTTCTTTTTTAAACCTGTAAGCTCATCTTCCACTTTTACAATTTTCATCCAACATTCAGACCTTCCCCACACAAATTCGAGTTCAATCGCATTCCCAATTAACTCATTTACAATACCTTTCACATAACTATCTTCTGCTGAAGACCAAATAGCAATATGGCAAAGCTTACTACAAGACTCCAAAAACTCCAGTATATAAGGCCTTTTGTAGACATAGTAATCTTGATATTGAAAATCTGCTTCTACACCAAGTTTCTGTTTTGTTGCATGAATTAAAGTTTCATCCAAATCAAAAACTATAATTTTCTTTTTGGAATCTCTCATAAATGCATCTCTTACTTTATATTTAAATTAATGATAATCCGGAAAAATAAACAGTGTTTAGCTGTTTTTTAAAACTTAATATTTCCAACTGGTTATATCTGCTCCTGCTGGTGCCGAAACTTTTATTCTTTCTGCAATCTTCGGAATAAACATCTGATGATATCTAAGTCTAGAAATATGATTTGGATTTTCATGGTCGCCATTCCAACAGTGCTCTGCCCTGTCACCATAATCTACATCACCTTCGTAATA
Source organism: Chondrinema litorale (assembly GCF_026250525.1). Taxonomy (GTDB): domain Bacteria; phylum Bacteroidota; class Bacteroidia; order Cytophagales; family Flammeovirgaceae; genus Chondrinema; species Chondrinema litorale. The sequence goes on along the minus strand of NZ_CP111043.1, from coordinate 3,046,878 downwards.
AGGATTATTGGTGTTTTCCAAAAATTCTTCGGTGAGATATACAGCATTATTGAGGTAGTAATTATCCATATCGCCACAATAGATATTGATTTTACCTTTTAATTTGGGGCCAAGCGTTTCCCAATCTCGCTGCATTATATAAGTAAGGTCAAAGTTTTCTTTCCAGTAGTCAGCTACTTCTTTGTCTATTTCACCAGTGAGTTTATCCCAGATAGGTTTAGGATAACCATCTTCTCCCTGAGGTGAATAAACCGCTTGCCAAATATCCCACTGTTGCCCAGATCGCCCTTTTGTACCTAAAGCCAGCTCTCTTAGATTCATATCGCGCAATGTGGCAGTTATATGCCCCAAATAATCGCGGTGCCCCGGTCTTTCTGTTTCTTTAAAATTGCTGTTTAAGAAGTAAGCATTCTCATCATCATATAGGTTTACCACTGTGTAAGCTCTAAAATCTATCGGGTCTGGACAAGCAGCCCAACAACCATTGTACTCATCAGGATACATTACTTGTACAGCCAAAGCTTCCCAACCACCAGTAGAACCACCATAAGTAAATCTTGCCCAGCCTTCTCCAATGCCTCGATATTTTTCTTCGATATATGGCAATAGCTCATAAGTAATTGCATCGCCATAAGGTCCTTGACTGGCTGAGTTTACAGCATAAGAATCGTCGTAATAAGGAGTTGGATGTTGTATAGTAATCAATATTACTCTTGGGAAATCAGGCCCTGTCCATGTTTTGTAAAAGTTATATTCTTCTTGCTGCACAATTTTATTATATCCATCTATATGAAAGCGCTCGCTGTAAACTGGCTTTAAATTAGGGTCTGGTGGTGTAGTTCTAAAACCTCCAAAGTCGTACGGAAAATGCCCATGCATAATTACCAATGGATATTTAGCATCAGGATGCTCCTCAAAACCTTCTGGTAATAGAATATTTGCACCCAAATACATATCTCTCCCCCAAAACTCACTAAGCTTTTCACTCTTCATTTTTATATGTTTAATGTACTTGGTGTCTTCAGGCACTTTAATAGCTGGAATTTCTTTATCAAAAGTCAAAGAAATAGTTTCTGATGATGTTGGATCGACACTAATTTCTTTAGGAGTAGAATATAAATTGCCGGGCTTGCGATTCCAATGTTGGCCTTCACCTTTATCCATTGGTAGTTTTACAGTATGCCCAGTTGAGAGATTAAATGTATCATATTTATTTAATAATACCTGAACATTATAAGTCCCTTTTTTAATCTCAGCAAGGCTTTGTATTGGGTAGCCAAATGCTTCGGCATTGATTGTAACAGTTTCTCCGGGTTTCCAGTCTTCTACATCTACCCCGAAAACCAATTGTGTTCCCGGACCATCACTTATCTGAAATCTTGGTTCAGCTGCAGTATCTTTGGAAAGCATTAGTAATAGCCTGCCATCTAGCGGTTGAGCACTTTGTTCCTCTGAAAAAGTTACAGAGAAAGTCAGCCCGGCATTTTGAGATTTATCTGGCGATTGGCACTGATAAAATAAAGCCATAGCACAGAAAAGGAATGCCATTTTTAGCATCCTTACTCTTAAAAAATAATCCATAGTTATTGTTGATTGTTGTGTAAAATTCCTGTAAGCAATATACTAAAGCTTGGGTAAATGCAGGCTAATAAAATGGCTATTCTAAGCATATTTCTTAGATTAGAAATGAGATTCAGAAACAGTAATTCCCGACTATAATAGGTTTGGCATCTTCTTCAGAATTATATAATTTAAACCATTAATTAATTTCCAAACTTTTCAATGTAAACAAAGGTTTCTACAAAGTAACATCAGGAATTGAATATATATAAGCGCATATTTTTTATCTCATTTATATGAATTATACAGATATCCCACATGAAAAGCTAAAGCAGATTAAAACACTTAGTGAATTAAAATCTGCAGGCTACACACCAAAAACTATCAAACAAGAACTACGAGACAATCTTATTGCTAAACTAAAATCAAAAGAACCTGTTTTTGAAGGTATACACGGCTATGAAGATACAGTAATTCCAGAAATACAAAGGGCAATTCTTTCCATGCACGACATTAACCTGCTTGGTTTAAGAGGTCAGGCTAAAACCAGACTTGCTCGTATGATGATAGAACTATTAGATGAATATATTCCGGTAATTGAAGGCTCTGAGCTAACAGACGATCCGCTAAAACCACTTTCAAGATTCGGTAGAGATTTAATAAAAGAAAAAGGAGACCACACACCCATAACTTGGATGCATCGCAGTGAAAGGTATGCTGAAAAACTGGCCACGCCAGATGTATCTGTGGCAGACCTTGTAGGTGATGTAGACCCAATTAAAGCAGCAAGTCTACAACTTCCTTATTCCGATGAAAGAGTAATACACTATGGATTAATTCCGAGGTCTAACAGGTGTATTTTTGTAATTAATGAGTTACCAGATTTACAAGCGAGAATACAAGTAGCCCTGTTTAATATTTTGCAAGAAGGCGATATTCAAATTAGAGGGTTTAAACTCAGGCTTCCATTAGATATTCAGTTTGTATTTACTGCAAACCCAGAAGATTATACAAACAGAGGTAGTATTGTAACTCCGCTAAAAGATAGGATTGATAGCCAGATTATTACACACTACCCTAAAAATCTTGAAATAGGTAAAAAAATTACCCAACAGGAAGCCAAGATTAAAACTGAGCAAAAAAGTTTGGTTGAGAGCAATGAGATTGCCAAAGACATGATCGAACAAATTGCTTTAGAAGCCCGAAAAAGTGAATATATCGACGAGAAAAGTGGAGTTTCGGCAAGGTTAACAATCTCCGCATATGAAAACCTCATTAGCTCTGCAGAAAGAAGAGCGCTGATTAATGGTGAGTCTAAAACCAGTATTCGCGTTTCTGATTTTTGGGGTGTAATACCTTCTATTACAGGAAAAGTTGAGCTTGTATACGAAGGTGAACAAGAAGGTGCAGGAATTGTAGCTCAAAACCTAATTGGAAAAGCCATCAGAAATCAGTTTATCCAATACTTTCCAGATCCAGAAAAAGAAAAGAAAAAGAAGAATGACAGCATTTATAAAAGCCTATTCGATTGGTTTGGAGACGGAGAAACGGTAGACATACTCAACGATGCTAGTAATAGTGAGTACAAAAAAGCACTATTTGAAATTCCAGGTTTGAAAGAGATGGTTAAAAAGAAATTCTCAGATAAAACCGAAGATGAGAAGCTCTTTTTAATGGAATTTGCCTTACACGGTCTTGCAGAATACTCTATGTTAAGCAAGAAATTCTTGATAAGTAAAACATCTTTCTCCGATTTACTAAGCAGTATGTTTTCTATGCCATCTGACTTTGAAGATGACGACGAAGATTAAATTGTACTTTTCAAAGAAATATTTATAAATCTAAGAAGCTGGTTTTCAACTGAAATACCAGCTTTTTTATTTTATATACCTAAAATAGGACACTCATATTTATGTAAAGCAGATGAACATTAAGAATCGGTTAACAAAATAATTAATAATTAATCTGAAATTATTACATAAAAATTATTTTAATCAATATGATATTTCTCACATTTAATTTAATAGGCATAAAAAAAAATTTTGACGTTTTAGCAGAGTAGTTTTTAAACATATAATCAAAAACTTGGCATTTCCTTTACTCCTACACAAGAATAGAATATGCCATTTTCTTATTGGTAAATATCTATTAAATACATCCAAGTACATCTAATAACATTGCAAAAATTACGAATTCTTACATATCCACAATATGCAAGATTTTTCCTCAATGCTCTTGCTCGCTATATTTATTCAAAAAACCCCTAATATTTCACTAAAATCATTTTTAATCCGAAAAGCAATTAGAATGAGAACGGAAATGCAAATACTAGCTGAAAAGCTGGAAACACACCGTTTTGAGCTGGATTTGAGCGTTCGGGAACTGCAGGAGACCAACCAGTCTTTGAAAGAAAGAGAGGAGTACCTCTACAATATGATAGAACATGCCTCAGAGGGCATTATGACTGTAAACAGATTAGGATTGATTGTTTCTGCCAATACAGTTGTATGCAACCTTTTAGGTTATGATAACTATTCCTTAATTGGAAAACCACTTAACCTGTTTTTAAATGAATCTACAAAACGGGACTTTACTAGCTTTTTAACTCAAGGAGGTGAAAGTAATCTCCATTTTAAAGCAGAAACATTACTAAATCATAAGTTAGACAAGGCCACTATACCTGTTCAACTTTCTATAAATGCATTAAAAAACTCTAAGGATAAAAAATTTCTGGTGATCTTGACAGATTTAAGCCAGATTAAAAAGATACAAAAAGACCTTGATCAGGAAAAAGCTGAGAAAGAAGCATTACTGAAGATTAATGAAGAATTAGATCAGTTTGTTTACAGAGTTTCACACGATTTAAGAGCCCCTTTGGCTTCTTCGATTGGTTTAATAGAACTAGCCAAAAATGAGCCTGACAGGGATAAAATTGCGGAATATCTTGATTTACAGAAAAAGAACCTACTAAGACTCGAAGATTTTATTGGGAACATTCTCGCATTTTCGAGAAATTCCCGAAATGAAATTACGCGTAACAAAATTTCTTTTCAGGATATTGTGAGTGATTTAATGGAGCAATTCTCTTTTAGTGAAGCGGCTTCTAAAGTAGTTTTCCATACTTCTATTTGCCAAACATCTGATTTTGTGAGCGATCAAATGAGAGTAAAAATAATTTTAAGTAATCTTATTTCGAATGCTATTAAATACAGCGATCCTACAAAAGACGAAAACATTATAAACCTTGAAATTAAGGTAGATGAAAACTTTGGTAAGATAAAAATATCAGATAACGGTATTGGAATTCAACAAGAATACCACGAAAAAATATTCCAGCCATTTTTTAGAGCTACAGACTACAATACCGGTTCTGGTGTTGGTTTAGCTTTGGTAAAAGAGGCTGTTAGCAAAATTATGGGTAGTGTGTTAGTCTCTTCTGAATACAGAAAAGGAACCACTTTTACCCTGCATATACCATCTTTAAAGTGAACCAAATGTCCTAGGGAAAGTAAGGTGGGTTTTAACATGATATTCTAATGCATCGTTGCCCACCAGTTTCCTAAAACCCTTAATATCTATTTCGGTAATATGTCCACTTTGTAGCTTCATAACCAAATCTTTATAAGAAGTATATAGATAATTCTCTTCATTAAGCCTTAGATAAATCTCACTCACAGCCTCAGCTTCATAAGAAACTTTTATCTCTTGTATGCTTAAATCTTCTTGGTTGGCTTTGTAGGTTTTATAGTCAGCACCTTCGTCTATATCATAGGCTTGTAACAACACTGGTTTGTTTATATCAGCCTCTTTAAAAAGTTGAAGTTCTTTTTCCCAAACAGGATAATTTTCATCATTTGGATTGAGCTGTATCTTTTCTTCCCCACCTTTAAGCAACACTTCTTTAGTAACCTGCGGAGCACTTGTCTCCATTTTTGAAAGAGAATCTAATAAATCAATTTGCTCTTGAGTAAATGCTGGCAAATCGAAATATGGCTTTTCCACTAACTGAGTATTTTCATCTACCTCAACACAAGCATTTAAAAGGAAGAAGCCTAAAATGATGGGATATATATATCTGGTAATCATGTATTTCTATTTATTTTTTTTATCATTAACCTGAATATAAAGTATCAAATATAGATTAACCATGCAGGAAAATTCAATGCACGAAGCTAGCAAAAAATTATTTGATTATCTCTATCTGCTCGAAACTGCTAAACAAGCAGATGCCATTATTGGTTTCGGTCATTTTGATATGAAAATTCCTGACAGATGTGCGCAGTTATATAATGAAGGTTTCGCTAAATACATCATTTTAACTGGAGGAATTGGTGCTGGCACAGCAGATTTAGGAATGCCAGAGGCTGATGCTTTTAAAAAGTATATCATTCAGAAATATCCTCAAATACCAGAAACAAGCTTAATTACCGAAAATAAATCTACCAATACAGGAGAAAACTTGAGATTTACAATTGCCATTCTAAAAGAAAATTATCCTGCAATTTGGGAAAAGATTGAATTTGGAAAGGTACTTATTGTAGCAAATCCATTTAGGCAAAGAAGGGTTTATCTAACTGCTAGAAAAATTCTTCCTAAAACCAAATTTATTAATTGCCCTCCACTCACTTCTTTTGAAGCAGAATGTGAGCTATTTAATACCAAAGGGCAAGATTTAGCAGCACAAATTCCGGGAGAAATTAAAAGAATAAAAGATTACCCAGCAAATGACTGGATTGTACATGAGCCGTTGCCTACAGATATTAAAGAAACTTACGAGCAACTTAATGCAAACTAATATGAACGTTAGCTTAATTCTTCTTTTTTAATTTACCTCTTTTTTTAGAAGAACTTCTTCGCTTGCTAGAGGATGTACTTAGTGGACAGTTCATCTTAATTCTATCGCTGGTATCTTGTCTTCTATTTAGCCATTTATCGCTGCTATAATTTAACCTAATAGAAATTTCGTGGGAACTATCTTGTATGCCTGTGCCAGTAAAATTATAATCATAACTGTAGCTAAAATGCATAAATGTTCCCCAAACTTCCATATTGAGCAATGATGCTATAAATGCAACCGACGAAGAATTAATCAATTTATCGTTAGGCGAATTTCCCGGAACACCTCTGTATTGTGCTTCAAGAGAATATAATGATGCATAAGAGAAACCCGCAGAAATATCTAATTGCTCGCTTCCCTCCTGCCTTCTATAATTGGCTGACGCTAAAAAGTTAATATCGTATAAAACAGGAACTGGCAAATTAATACCTCCATGTACACTCCATCTAAATGGACTGTGGTATTCATTTAACAAAACACCTTCTCTGTTTTTAAATAATTGATCGATGTGATGCATAGAAAAACCTCCCCAGAAAATTTCATTATAAAAAGCCAAACCCGATGAAAAACTTGGAAAACTGTAAATCATACTGCCCGCCTCAAATGCAGAAGGATTATCAAAAAGCAATTCATCTACAAAAACCAGTTGGTCAAAATCTAAAGATCTGCTGAAGTAGCTCACTTGTAAGGCTGGCTGAAAAATCATGAATTTGGTAGGAATACGCCAGCCACCTGTTACAGAAATACCACTGGTCTTATAAAACGCGCCATCTGCTCCACTTATACTTTCATTGGTAAAGTGGGCACCAAATGTAAACATAGCATTAGATGAGTAATCGAAAGAAGCATTAAATGCATTTAAAGGTGTATCAAAAACAGGATACCACTGTCGGCGATATTGTGTTCTAAAAGTATATTCGCTACCAGATAAACCTGTAAAAGCAGGATTAAGATAAGTAGGTGAATTTCTGAATTGTGTATACTGTACATCCTGCCCAAAAACATTGACAGTAGCAGCCAAAAGCACAATCAAAAAAAGAAAATTTCTAAAGTAAGTCTTTATCATAAGCACCTAGTCAATCAAGTAGAGTAAAAAAACTTTGGCAACTGGCTCTATTTTGTCACCAAGCCTACAACCACCATAAGAAACTACACCTTTATAAACTCCGGCAGGCATAGCAGAACCCGCAAATCGACCATCCCAACCTTCTTCTGTATCATGCGTCTGAAAAACCATTCTATCCCATTTGTCATAAATCCTCAAATCATATTCTTCGACGAATTCTGTCTTGAGCATAAACAGATCATTTTGTCCTCCATTAAATGGAGAAAAAGCCAGTTTTCTTCCATCTTCTGGTAAATAAACTAGCGGGTTACAACAGTCTTCAATCTCAAAAGGGATGCTTAATGTTTCTATGCAACCATCTTTGGTTTCGGCTGTGAGGGTAATTTCGTAGGAACTTATTCCTTCATCTTCACTATAAATAAATTGCTGAACAGGAATATCTTCGAAACCTTCGTAGGTATTACCATTCCCAAAATTCCAGTATAACATGCCATTTGAAGGGTCTGTCGGGTAATTGGATTCGTTCTCTACAGAGATATACCAAATACCACAAATAGCATCTTTATTAATCGAAAAGCTAATTTCTGGACCTTCTACAACATTTATGGTTTCTTCAATTACTTCGGTGCAACCAGATAAATTAGGCTCGCTGAAAACCTCAAGTGTTACTGTATTAATTCCTTCCGTTTCAAATATCCATTCAGGTGATGCACTTAATGAGTTAAATACATTTGTACCATCATTAAATGTCCATCGGTAGCTTTTAGCATCTGTTGAAGTGTTATTGAAAGTAATAGGCTGACCTATACAAATTATATTGTTTGAGGCTTCAAAACTGGCTGTTAGATCAGGAATAAAAATCTCTTGTGTATATGTTCCCGGACAATTATTGATGGGATTTACTACAGTTAAACTAACTTCGTATGTACCTGGTCGATTGTATGTTTTTGCTGGAGGATTTACACCTTGAAATGTTTCTCCATCACCAAAATCCCAAGTACTCCCTATAGCATCTTCCGATGTATTCACGAATGTAATTGGAGAACCAACACATAGCTCACCTTCCACTTCAAATGAAGCTTCGAGTGTTGGTAATACATTAATAATAGTTGTGAAAGTATCTGTTCGACCAAAATCGTAGGCAACAATTAAACTAGGTTCATAAACTCCCGCTTCTTGGTAAGTGTAAGTTTGATCGGCTCCGCCTGAAGTTCCATTTCCCTGCACATCTCCCCAGAGCCAAACTATTGCCAAGGCATCTGTAAGATTGGTAGAAAAGTTAACCGTTAATGGCTCACAGCCCACCACTGGACTTACCTCAAAAAACACATTCGGATAAACTGTAATCTCTTTACTAATGGTAGACGTATTACATTCATTTTGAGCTGTAAGCGTAACTGTATAAGTAGTATCTGTTGCCCCAAAATACACAAAATTGTGAATGGTAGCAGTAGTATCATTTACTATAACAGGGTCAGTTCCATCACCAAAATCCCATGTATAACTATCTGCTGTACCTGTTGAAAGATTTGGAAGACTTACTGGTAAATTAGAATAAACCGTATCTGCGGGAACACCAAAGTCCGCATTTACATTTGCCTTTACTTCTACAGAGTCTGTAATGGTAAAAGTACCGCAAGCTGTAACCGCCTCCATAGTAACATAGTAAATTGTATCGCCTAAAGCACCTGCCTCATAAGTTTGATTTGCAGGTGATGACTGATTGCTAGAATTCCCATTTCCAAAATCCCATTGATAGGTTACATTGTTATCTACATTATCATTATTAAACCCAACCTCTAATGGTGTACAGTTGTTATCTGCTGCAATGTCCAATGAAAAAGAAGGATTGAAAACCTCGCCTTGTACATCCACGGTTTGAGAAACTTCATTTACGCAACCATCACCAGAAGTAACTCTTAATGTGATTTCATGTGTACTCTCTGTATTAAATAGAAAATCAGGTGTTCTTTCATTTGAATAAAAAGTACCATCTATTTCCCATTCATAAGTATTGTCTGGCAAATCGTCACTTAAAACATCAGGAATAAAACCCGAACCAACACATACACTGGCTGGAATGTTAAATTCTGGCTGAGGTAATTCGTGAACCACTACTATTTGTGTAAATACTGGCTGGCAGCCATTAGGTTGAGTAAACCTGTAACTTATTTCGTGACCAGCTTCATTGGCTCCTGCAATGGCAGGATTAAACATACCATCTGCTGATATTGCACCTGCTGGCAAATCTGATGCTTCCCATACTCCTGAGCCAGCACTGTTAATTTCTACGTCTAATTGAAAAGGAGTACCATCTACGCAAACCTCAGCTTCTGGAAGAGTAATATCTGGTAATGGCAACACTATAATTTCAATTTCTTTTACATCTTCACATCGACCTCCATTAATTCCTCTAACAGTATAAGTTGTAGATTGTAATGGTGTTGCTACAACTGTTGCGCCGGTCGTTGTATTTAAACCTTCTGCGGGTTCCCATATATATTCTTCTGCACCTGAGGCTGTTAATGTGATTGGTTCTGATGGACAAATCTCAATTGCATTAGAATTATCAATATTTAAGCTTACTTCAGGATAAGGCACTTGTGATACCTCAACGACTTCAGATTCAACTACACATCCGTCTTGGTTTACTAATACTGAATATTCTCCTTCCGCAGAAACATTTAAAGTTTGATTGGTTGCATTGGCTACCTCAGAACCATTGAGTAGCCATTGATATGTTAAACCCGCTCCTGCATTTGCTTCTAAAACAGCGGATATGTTTTCGTCTTCACAAAAGACAATTTCTGTTTGTGGAGTAATCTCTGCGATTGGTGCAGGTTTTATTACCATTTCTGCATCTGCAGAGGTTTTAGTACAATTACCAAGTGTTACTCTCACTGAATACAAACCCGGTTCACCTCGGGTAATACTAGATCCAGATTCATTTTGAATCAGCTCCCCATTAAAAAACCATTCATAAGTAGCACCTGCAACTTGTTGGGTAGAAAGTTCTAAAGTTTCGTTTTCACAAACTGCTGGAATAGCTGGATTAATTACTGGATCGGCTAAGTTTATAATTTCAATACTCTCTGTTACTGTTGCATCGCCACAATCATTACTAACAGTTATTGAAATATCGTATGTGCCAGCCTGTAATGTAAAAGGAGCTGGATTTGCTGTATTAAAATCTGCTGCTGGAGCTGGATTCGCAGTTCCATTTGTTCCAGTAATTTGCCATTGATAAGCATCAACACCTAAAACTTCTGTTTCCACAGAAAAATCTAAAGTAGCTGGTGCACAGGATGCAATATTTTCGAGACCAACAATAGTTATATCTTCTTCTGCTGGTATATCAGGAATAATTATGGTAACACAGCTATTTTCTGAGCCACAATTACTTGTTGTAGTAAGGTTTAATCTGTAAGTACCAGCTTCAGTAAATGTAATTACCTCTTCTGCTTCATCAGATGTTCTGTTTCCATTTGAAAAAGTTGCGCCAGTAGCGGGTGTTATATCCCAAGTTTCTGTAAGTCCACCACCGGTAGAAATACTTCTTATCGGAACAATAATAGGTCTTGTACAAGCATTTAATGGAATAAATACATCTCCCGCACAATCTTCGATGGTCATCACATTTCCGAGATTGCCAATTTCAAAAATGGGTATAGGTGGCCCGTTTATAGTAACACTTTGGGTAAGCTCATATACTCCACATTCTTGTACTACTGTAAGTACTACCTCATAAACTCCTACATTAGGGAAACTGTGATCGATCGGATCTTTTTCTTCAGTGGTAATAACTGTACCATCTCCGAAATCCCAATTATACTCTGCCGTAGTCTCGCATTGGAAGTTGAATCCATCTGTAGAAGTATTTAAAAATGTAAGTGGTTCGTTTACACAACCTTCTTCAAGATTGGTAGCAAAGCCGGGTGTGGGTGGTTGTCCCGTAATTACCGGGAAAATAGAAACTGTTTTAGGAAATGTAGTACAATTAGCTCCTGCAACTACAGTAAATGTATATGCTTTCTGAGGAGTAGCACACGACACCTGACTATATGTATGTGTCAAAAGATGTTCCCCATCTGCATCAAGTTGATCGTGGGTTAATATGAGGTTAGTTCCATCTCCAAAATCAATTTCGTAAACAGTATTCGCATCATTATCAGTGTATCCTTCCAATATATAGCCAAAATCTATTGGATCACAAGATTGTTCATTGCCTAAAGTTGTGGCAGTAATCGATGGGATTTTACAATTATCTTGGGCGGATAATGTGATTGAAAGATGTAAAAATAATGCACTAAATATTAGTTTATAGTTATCTGCAATGCCAAACATTGTATGCTTCTCAAAAAGTAGTCGTATTTATCTTCTATAGTAATTGTGGATTCCAGAAATAGCCAGTTTTAAAAATAGTAACATTTTGTTATAAAATTAGAAGAATTCTATATCAAATCCTTTACTACGGAATTTATTTATTATGAATGTTACTAATCAGATAATCCAATGGCGCTTTAAATTATTTAGCAGCAAAAATTTGTCTAGCTTTGCATGTTTGTTATTAATCTGTAGCAAATTTTATTTTTAATAAAAAAGAAATGAAGAGAGAATTTGATATTGTCTATGAAGACAACCATATCATAGCAGTAAATAAGCCAAGTGGTATTCTGGTGCAAGGTGATAAAACAGGTGACGAGCCACTTTCAGAAAAAGTAAAAGAATATATTAGGGTAAAATATAAAAAACCGGGTAATGTTTTTTGTGGTGTTATACACAGAATCGATAGACCGGTAAGCGGACTTGTAATACTAGCCAGAACTTCTAAAGGACTAGAAAGAATGGCTAAGTTATTCCAAGAAAAAAAGACCAAGAAAACTTATTATGCATTGGTAAGTAACCGACCAGAACAAGATGAAGGCAGATTGATACACTGGTTAGTAAAAGATGCTAATAAAAACTTTACTCATGCCCACGAAAGACAAGTGAAAAACAGTAAAATATCTGATCTTGCTTATAAACTTATTGGTAAAGTGGGCAACGATTACCTACTTGAAGTAAACCCTGGCTCTGGTAGATCGCACCAAATACGTGCACAGCTTGCAAAAATGGGCTGCCCAATTAAAGGTGATATTAAATACGGATATAAGCATAAGAACAAAGATGGAAGTATTCATTTACATGCTTACCAACAAGAATTTATACATCCTATAAAAAAAGAGCCCATCAAAATTACAGCTCGAATTCCACAAGACCCATACTGGGATCAGGTAAGACACTTAACTGGGCGTTAAACACCTTAATACTGAATATAAAAGCCTTCTTATATTTATTCAGATTAAGAATTAATTAATTCAAGTAAATTAAATGATAGAAGGCTTTCAAAAAAGGCTATCCTGTTTAAATTTGTCGTATGGATAAGAAAGTTTTATTAATGATATTAGACGGCTGGGGAATTGCCAAAAACCCAGAAGTTTCTGCTGTAGATAAGGCGAATACGCCTTTTGTAGACAGCCTATATACAAAATATGCAAATAGTAAACTGGAAGCTTGTGGCAAAGCAGTAGGGCTTCCTGATGGCCAAATGGGTAACTCTGAAGTTGGGCATATGAATATTGGTGCAGGCAGAGTAGTTTACCAAATGCTAGAAAAAATTAACATTGCAGTAAGCGACGGCAGCCTTGCCAAAAACGAAACTTTGCAAAAAGCTTTCAAATATGCTCAAGAGGATTCTAGAAAAGTGCACTTTATAGGTCTTGTATCTAATGGAGGTGTTCACTCTCATATCGAACATGTAAAGGGCTTACTTTCTGCAGCTTCAGAGTTTGGTTTAGAAGAAGTTTATGTTCATGCATTTACTGATGGTAGAGATTGTGCTCCTGATAGCGGATATGGCTTTATCGAAGACCTTTCAGAACACATGAAGAAAACCACTGGTAAAATTGCCAGCTTAACTGGTAGATACTTTGCCATGGACCGCGATAAGCGTTGGGAAAGAGTGAAGTTGGCTTATGATGCTATGGTAAAAGGAGAAGGTAAAAAAGTGGTTAACTTCCTCGATGGTATTAAAGAGTCTTATGATGAAGGTACTACCGATGAATTTATCAAGCCGCTTGTTGGTGTTGATGATTTAGGTGATCCTGTAGCAAAAATTCAAGATGGTGATGTAGTTATCTGCTTCAACTTTAGAACTGATAGAGGTAGACAAATTACAGAAGCACTTTCACAAAAAGACTTCCCAGAACAAGATATGAAAGCGCTTGATTTACACTATATCACCATGACTGAATATGATGATACTTTTAAAAATGTATCTATCATATTCGATAACAAGAACATAGAAAAAACACTTGGTGAAGTACTCGAAGCAGCGAATAAAAAGCAAATTAGAATTGCTGAAACTGAGAAGTACCCACACGTTACTTTCTTCTTTTCTGGTGGTAGAGAAACTGAATTTAAAGGTGAAAAACGCTTAATGTGCCCTTCTCCTAAAGTTGCTACTTATGACTTGCAACCAGAAATGAGTGCAGGAGATATAAGAGATAAAATTATTCCGGAGTTAAAATCTAAAGAACCTGACTTTATTTGCTTAAACTTCGCTAATGCTGATATGGTTGGCCATACAGGTGTTTTTGAAGCAGCAGTAAAAGCTTGCGAAGCTGTAGATAGCTGTGCAGAAGCTGTAATTGAGGTTGCTCTTGAGAATGGTTACAGCACCATCGTAATTGCAGACCACGGTAACTCAGATATTATGCGTAATCCTGATGGTTCTCCTCACACAGCTCACACACTTAACCTTGTGCCTTGTATCTTAGTAGATGAGGAATATAAAGGGAAACTTAAAGATGGTAAATTAGGCGACCTTGCTCCTACTATTCTTAAGTTAATGGGTGTTGAGAAACCAGAAGAAATGACTGGTGATTGTTTACTATTAGATTGACCCAATTAAGTCTAAACATAAAAAAAGCCCCAGACTGGGGCTTTTTTATTAGCTATTTCTTTTCTAGAACTGCTTGCTGGTAGACTGTTATCGGATATGACTTTACTTCGGGCACCTCACCTTCTCCACCAGTAGTATTAATACTATCTTTTCTACTAAAAATCACTTCGAATAACATTTGGTCTCCAATTAACCTGTTTGTTACCATTAAAAGATTTCCGGCAACATCATACCTGCTTATAAAAACATTATCAAACAATTGTTGATCGAGCACTATGGTATTTTTTTCATCCATTTTAAAATGCCCTTTTGCAGTTTCATAAGCAACTAATTCATATTCTCGCGGAGAACCATTGTAAACTAACTGCCAGTTCCACTTACCATTGGTTCCTGATGGGCTAATATTTAATTCCATCGGAATGTTGATAACTGTATCCTTTTCCAGATTATCAATCTTTAAATCACCCTTCCAGTTACCAATCCAGTTTTTAGGAAAACCCGCATCTGAAACCAACTGTATTTTTGTATCCTTTTGAGGCCTTTCCAATTCTGCTTGAGTATCTTTTCTTTCAGTTGAACAAGAAAACGCTATTAAAGAAAAGCACAAAAAGATATATATTTTATTCATAGAAATTATTCAATCAACATTAAGCTAAATGTAAAGTGCTTAAATAATTAATAAGCACGTTTACCATTACCTTCAAAAAAGTTCATAAAGCTTCTATTAACTACCTTATTACCACCTGGAGTAGGGTAATTACCTGTAAAGTACCAGTCACCTATATGGCTTGGACAAGCCTCATGTAGACTTTCTACTTTTTGGTAAATCACAGAAACATCAGCTTTAATGTGGTCTTGCTTAACAATGTTTGCAATTTCGTCAGAAATCTCTTCATCGGTAAACGGAGCATAAATCTCTTTTACATGGTTTACCAAATCCTGACTTCCATTTTTGAATGAAAGCGCACACTTGTCGTAAACCTCTTGTATCAAACTAGACCTACCTGTTTTATTCAATAGATTAATTACAGCTCTAAATGCCACAAAACTAGACATCTTAGACATATCTATACCATAACAGTCAGGATAACGGATTTGTGGTGCTGAAGAAACAATAATAATTCTTTTTGGCTCTAGCTTATCGAGCATATTAATTACACTTTTCTCCAATGTAGTTCCACGTACAATTGAATCGTCTATAACTACCAGCGTATCTACATGCTTTTTAATAATCTCATAAGTAGTATCATAAACGTGAGCTACTAAATCATCTCTACCTTCATCTTCAGAAATAAAGGTTCTCAACTTCACATCTTTAATTACTAACTTCTCAATTCGTAGATTAAAAGACAGGATTTTTTCAAGATTTCTACCATTGGTTCCATTCCCAATAGCTTGAATTCTTTCCTTCATCAAGTGTCTTTCTAACCCCGCTATCATACCCAAAAATGAAGTTTCTGCAGTATTAGGGATGTATGAGAAAACTGTGTGCTCTAAATCATTATTAAGTGAGTTTAATACTTGATTGCACAACAACTCACCTAGTTTCTTGCGCTCTTTATAGATCATCGGATCTGAGCCACGAGAAAAATAAATTCGTTCGAAACTACATGATTTTTTAGGAAGCTTTTTGATGAACGCCTGTTCCTCGTAGTCTCCATTTTTATTTATAATGAGTGCACTACCCGGTTCAATCTCCTGAATTTGATCGTACTCACAGTTAAATGTTGTTTTGATAGCTGGTTTCTCAGATGCAGCTACTATTACCTCATCATCTGCATAATAGTAGGCAGGTCTAATACCCGCAGGGTCTCTAGCAATAAAAGCAGCACCAAAACCAGTTAAGCCCATCATTGCATAACCACCATCAAAATCTTTGCACGAACGAATAAGTATGTTCTGAATATTTAGTTCTTCAGAAATCTTATCTGTAATCTCACTGTTAGAGAATCCTAGATCTTTGTATTTTCTAAATAAGTTTTGAACTTCTTCATCTAAGAAGTGACCAATTTTTTCAAGTACAGTAACTGTATCTATTTTTTCTATTGGATCTTGCCCAAGTTCTACAAGATGATTAAATAGCTCCTCTACGTTGGTCATGTTAAAGTTACCAGCAGTAATCAGGTTACGACTTTTCCAGTTGTTACGTCTGATCATCGGGTGGCAATACTCTATACTATTTTTGCCATGAGTACCATAGCGCAAATGCCCCATATAAACCTCTCCTACAAAAGGCACATGGTTTCTCATCCATTTTGCACTGTAGTATTTCTCAGGATTCTCATTCAATACTTTGCCAAGCTTCTTGTTGATCTTGCCAAAAATGTCCATAATTGGTTGTTGCTCAATAGAACGGTATCTGGTAATAAACTGCTTACCTGGCTTTAGATCAATTTTGATGTTTACAACACCCGCACCATCTTGTCCTCTGTTATGCTGTTTTTGCATAAGCAAGTACAACTTATCTATGGCATAAGTGGGCGTTTTGTATTTGTCAATGTAGTATTGAAGTGGTTTTCTGAGTCTGATGAATGCAATGCCACATTCATGTTTGATGATATCGCTCATAGTTTTTGGGAGTGAATTGAGGTCTTTTATTAATTCTCCGTTACAAAGTTACAGAAGTATTAATCAAAACATCTAACTTTTAAACATGCTTTTTTTAAATCTGTAAATATTCTTTTTTTACTAAATTGAGAAAGAACTTATAACCTATTGAATATGAATTAATTCACCGTTTTATGAATAAAATTAAGTTAACAAATAGTCTTAATATAAAATTCACTAACATACCCGAAAACCATTTCGATCAGTTACATAGAACTTTCCAACTTTCGTTTAGAAATTACCATACCACTATTAACACAAGTCATAAAGCTTTAAAGAACAGGTTTAATCGACTTGGAGTAAGATTATCTCAGTCGGTTGCAGCTTACCATAATGAAGAACTTATTGCCTTTATTCTTCAATCGGAAGGTGTGTTTAACAACAAAAAAACAGCTTATAATGCCGGAACAGGGGTTTTGCCAGAATATAGAGGACACAAGATAAGTCGAAGTCTATATGAGTATGCATTTGATCTATTAAAACAAGATAGTTTTGAGCAATGTATTTTAGAAGTAATAACTCAAAACATTCCAGCATTAAAAGTTTATAATCAGTTAGGATTCTTTACAGTAAGAGATCTTATTTGCTATAAAGCAGCTAATGTTATTCAAAAGTCTCATTCTAAAATCAACATCCATTTACAAAAATTGGAAAATCGGATTCCGGAATGGAGTCTTTACCAAACCTTCTTCGATTTTGCTCCGACTTGGCAAAACTCAACTACTTCTGTAATTAGAAACTTCGACGAAGAAATTATTATTGAAGCTCATTACAAGTCAGATGTAGTAGGCATCATCATATTTGACCCAGATTACGGCAGCATTTCTCAGATTGCTGTGCATAAGGGTTTCCGAAGAAAGGGAATTGGCACTCAATTATTAAGAGCGGCATCTGCTTTTATAGTTACACCGAATATCTCTATTATTAATGTAGATGGAAGTTTTGCAGATGCAAATGCCTTTTTTATAAATAATGGATTTAAAGAAATAATAAGGCAAAAAGAAATGATTAAAGAATTCTAAAAAATTAATACCAATCTGATCTGCCTAATTTTTACCTTTGCTTTTCAATTTTTAAAATTTCAGCAAACATCTAAGTAAACAAGATTTGCAGTTTTCAGATATAACAGGTCTCGAAGAAATAAAATCAGCACTGGTTCAGTCTGTAAAAAATAATCATATTGCGCATGCACAATTATTTATGGGCAAAGAAGGCAATGCAGGTTTAGCTTTGGCATTGGCTTATGCTCAGTATATAAACTGTGTAAACAAGAAAGAAGAAGACTCTTGTGGAGTATGCCCCTCTTGCAGCAAGTTTGAAAAGATGATTCACCCAGATTTGCATTTTATATTCCCCACTTCTACAAATAAAAAGATTACAAAAACTGCTGATGCTATCAGCGTAAACTTTTTAAAAGACTGGCGTGCATTTTTACTTGAAAACCAATACCCAACTTTACCAGATTGGGCTGCATTTATAGGCGCAGAAAACAAACAGTGTAATGTTTCTAAAGAAGAAAGCAGAAACATTATTAGGGCTTTATCTCTAAAAGCTTTTGAAGCAGACTATAAAGTAATGTTTATTTGGCTTCCAGAATGGATGCACCCATCGGCAGCCAATGCGATCTTAAAAATACTCGAAGAGCCACCAGCAAAAACACTTTTTCTGATGGTTTCTGAAAACCCCAATCAATTACTAACCACTATTATTTCCAGAACTCAGATTGTACAAGTTCCTTCTTTTTCTGACGCAGAGGTTAGTGAAGTATTACAGAGAGAATACGATGTAGAAATAAGCAAAGCAAAACAGATAGCTTATCTATCTGAAGGCAACTTAAATAAAGCCATTAAGCTAAGTGGCCAAGTTGAAATGGCTCATGCAGATTTTTTTAAACAATGGATGCGCATTTGTTTTAGAGCTGACTTCTCCAACCTACTCCAGTTTTCTGATCAGTTTCATAAAATGGGCAAGGAAGATCAAAAAGGCATGATTAGTTATGCACTTAATATGCTCAGAGAGTCGATGCTTTGGCAATTTAACTCTGAAGGTTTAATAAGGCTAGATGAAGGGGACAAAGAGTTTATTAGTAAGTTTGCAGAAGTACTCGACCAACAAAAACTAGAAATTATGAGCAAAGAGTTTAATAATGCACTATTTTATCTAGAAAGAAATGCTAGTCCTAAAATATTGTTTACTAACCTTTCTATTTTAATATCAAAAATGTTTAAATTGTCCTAAATTTTTTGTAGAAATCGTACTTATTTACTATCAATAAACATACTTCTGGCTCATTATGGCAACTCATCAGAAAAATTCT
Source organism: Chondrinema litorale (assembly GCF_026250525.1). GTDB lineage: Bacteria > Bacteroidota > Bacteroidia > Cytophagales > Flammeovirgaceae > Chondrinema > Chondrinema litorale. Next base: position 3,027,548 of record NZ_CP111043.1, on the reverse strand, counting down.
GAAGGTAAATTGATTGTAATAGGTATTGGAGCATCTGCCGGTGGCCTTGAGGCTTTACAAGACTTAATTTCTAACTTACCAAGCGAACTAGGAAATATCGCCCTAATAATTGCTCAACACCTTAGCCCAACATATAAGAGCATGTTGGTAGAAATTCTTAAAAGAATAACAGAGTTAGCTGTTGTAGAAGCAAAAAACGGATTAAAGGCAGAGCACAATACAATTTACATAACTCCTCCAGATAACGATATTACTCTACTTCCTGGTGATTATTTTCAATTAATAAAACCTGTTAAAGCTACAGGTCCTAGACCTTCTGTGGATTTACTTTTTAGCTCTATTGGAAATACAAAAAAAGAAAAAGCTATTGGCATTATCCTTTCAGGCACTGGTAAAGACGGCTCTAAAGGATTAAAAACTATAAAATCTACTGGCGGTTTAGTAATTGTTCAAGACCCAAATCTTGCTAAATACAATGGTATGCCCATAGCTGCTATTGAAACTGGCATAGTAGATATTGTAATTCCAGCTGATCAAATCGGCTTAAAACTTAAAGAACTTGCTAGCAACCTTGAGCAAGAAGCCCAAAGAATAATGATTGAAGGGCCAGAAGAAAACAATAATACATTAGACAAGATAATAAGTAAGCTTTCTAAAAAAACAGGCACTGACTTCTCTAATTATAAGCCTTCTACTATCATTAGAAGGTTAAATAAAAGGATGAGTGAACTCAACTTAATCAATATAAACCAGTACGCTAAGTATATTGATAATGACAAAAACGAACTTGACCTACTGTTTAATAATATTCTTATTGGGGTTACCAGTTTTTTTAGAGATGGGGAATCATTTAAAAAGCTTGAAGAATACCTTTCAATAATACTTAATAAAAAAGAAATTGGAGACCAAATTAGAATTTGGGTAGCTGGTTGTGCTACAGGAGAAGAGGCTTATTCTATTGCATTCTTACTCTCAAAGCTTATTAATGACAAACTTCAAGATTATAATATACAGATATTTGCCACTGATATAGATCAGAATGCTATTACAATAGCTAGAAAAGGCATTTACTCACAGCATGATGCAGAGCGTATACCAGAAGATATGCTCGATAAGTATATGATTAAAAAGGGAGATACTTATGAAGTTATTAAATCTATAAGACAACTTATATTATTTTCAAAACACGATATAACTTCAAATCCACCATTTTTAAAACTCGATTTAGTTAGCTGCCGAAACCTGCTAATTTATTTTAGTTCGGGCTTACAGCAACATGTTATACCAATCTTCCACTACAGTTTAAATGACAATGGTTTTTTATTTCTAGGAAAATCAGAAACTGTAGGCCCTTTTAACGATATGTACAAGCAAATCGAAGACAAGGCTAAAATCTATCAAAAAAACAAAATCAATAAAAACAATGTAGTAAAATACACTTATTACACACAGAGGTTTTCTGAAGGACAAAAAATTAAAAGTAAAACTCCTGCCCAGAAGCTTTCTATACCTGAAATGGTAAAAGAAACGCTGTATAATACATTTGACCATTGCTATGTAGTAGTAAATAACAAGATGGATGTTATACACATCAGTGGAGATGTACGCATGTTTTTGGGTATTAATCCTGGGTTTATGAACTCTAACATCCTAAAACTTGCCAATCAGGATTTACACATAGACCTACGAGCATTAATCAGCAATTCAATTAATAAAAATGAAACCTCTAAAGGTGATATAAGAAAGCTTGAATTTTTTGATAAAGAGTATTTCGTTAGAATTGTAGTAAAACCTCTATTATACTCTGAGCAAAATCAGGTTTTGTATGTAGTGATTTTTGAAACCCACGAGCCAAACAGCATGCTTGTGAACAACGAAAACGTCGAAAAAATTGACGATATTAATGATCACCCGCGAATTGTGGAGCTCGAAACCGAATTAGAGGGAGTAAAAGAACACCTACAAAACTTTATTGAAGAGCTAGAAACTGCAAACGAAGAACTTCAATCTCTTAACGAAGAGCTGCAATCTTCAAATGAGGAGTTACAGTCATCAAACGAAGAGCTAGAAACTTCTAATGAAGAGCTGCAATCAATAAATGAAGAATTAAAAATTGCTTATACAGAGTTAAAAGCTGCTAGTGAAGAGCACGAAATTCAAAATAAAAAAATAAAACAAAGTGAAGCCAATGCACAGGCATTACTCAACAATTCTTTACAGGCATTTATCTTAATAAATAGAGACTATAAAATTATCTCTTACAATAAAACCGCCCAGTTAAAGTCTAATTTAATCTATGGAAAAAAGCTAGTAGTTGGTACATCTATGATCGACTACGAGCCATCTGGCTATTTGGAAGAGTTTAGAGACGACTTTAGACATGCAATGGCAGGCAATTTTGTAAGTGGAGAAAAAGCCATAGAAATACAAAGCGGTGGGAAAAGATGGTTTAAATACAATTTTACACCAGTAGAAAATAAAGAGAATCACATCAATATAGTTTCGTACAGTTTGCTAGACATTACTGATATGAAACGCCTAAATAATGAACTTTCGGAAAGTGAAAGTCTAACACTATCTGCTTTTAATGCAGTAAACATTGGTATTTGCATTACAAATGAAAATGCTAAACTGATAAAAGCCAACCAGGTATTTTGCAAGTTGTATGGTTTTGATGTAGATGAACTCGTTGGCGAAGATTTTTCTGTGATGCTACCAGATGAAAAGAAAGCTAACTCTTTGCTGCTCCACAACGAGCTGATAAGCGGAACCCCTCTTGGAGATACTGAATGGATAGTAAAAAACAAACAAGGAAATGAAATAAAAGTAAAAGTAAACACTTCGATTTTAAGTGCAGAAAATGGGAAAAAATATAATATTCTGTCAGTTTCGCCGATTGACAATTAAATTTAGGCATCTATTAGCACTAAATATTTATATTTTTTCAACCATAAACTTTACTTCAAATGCGGGCTATACTTTTGTTTGCAGGCATTCATATTTTTTTATTTCTTTCATTTTTCATTTGTAATACCAGCTTTTCACAAATTGTAGTTGTTGAAGATAATCAGGTAGAAAGAGACTCCTCGGGTTGGCAAGTAATCGGTAATGTCAATTTTTATAATACCAAAAACACAAGCACTGTACTTTCGATAAATGCTGGTACACAAATCCAGTACAAATGGTACAGAAGCAAAATTATTTCGATGAATGCCTTTTCTGCAATCCTTAATACGAGCAACGAAAATCCCGATCAAGAAAATCGTGGCTACCAACATATCAGGTACAATTATAATATTAACCAAACAGTGGTTTACGAAGCATTTACCCAATTACAGTTTGATCAGGTATTGCGTATACAACGACGATTACTGCTTGGTACTGGTGTACGTTTCAATTTGCTAAAAGACAAATCTGAAGACGATTTAAGTGTTGGTCTTACTTATATGTATGAATACGAAAGAGAAAAAGACACTACTGCAGTACATAGAGACCATAGAATGAGCTCTTATATTTCTGCCAAAAAGCAGTTTAGCGAATCTGTTGCACTTTCTCTTATTTCTTATTATCAGCCTCTTTTCAATGAATTTTCAGACTACAGAATTTCACTTGGAGCAGGTTTAAATTTCAAAATTTTGGATAAACTGGCATTTGTAATCGATGTAAACCTCAATTACGATGCAAAACCAGTTGTTGATGAAGATATACCAGACCTTACTTATAGCATCCGGAATGGACTCAGTTTTAAGTTCTGAAAATGGTTTAGATACATTTAAGTTACATCAACATATTAGTTGAGAAAACATGCCCGTTGTCTGGCTTTAAACAGAATTTTGCTGTATAGGTCAAACTACTCAAATAGATAAGATGAAAAAAATTTTCGCTGATTTACATTGCCATCCGGCCGCATGGACCTTCAACTACTTAAGAAATACCGAATCTGAACAAGACTCTGAATTATTTACACCTTGGAGTATACCTGCTTCAAACATTAAAAGACAGGAAAAAGGGATAAGAACTGGTTATAGCCAATCTGATTTTGCCAAACTATTAACCAGCAGAACCAAACTTGTTTTTGCCTCACTCTACCCGATTGAAAAAGGTTTTTTTAGAGACAAGTTTTTAAGGTCTTTAAGAAGCGGGAAAAAGTTTAGAACCGGAGATAAACATACTTTATTTGATATTTTACAGAGTAAAGTAATGAATGTATCTCATGAGCGCACAGAATACTTTCAAGGAAAAGAAATTGATGGATTCACTTTTGATTATTGGGATGAACTTCAGCGTGAATATGCCTTTTATCTTTCTGGTGCCGACAAAGTAAACAGTGTTTCTGTACTTGCGAATCAAAATAAGCAAACCTACAAATACGAAACTCAAGGATACTATAAAATTGCTCAATCTCTATCCGATGTAAATGATGCAATTAATTCATCGAATGGAATTTCTGTTGTACTTACTATAGAAGGTATGCACGCACTTGGTATTGGTAATCCGGTACAAAGTGAAGATGTAAGCATGCAGGTTTTAAAAGAAAGAATTGCTGCATTAAAAGGAGAAAGCAAAACTATTCGTAATTGGCAACACCCTATTTTCTTTATCACTTTTGCTCATCATTTCTATAATACACTTTGCGGTCATGCGCATAGTTTCCCTAACTTGGGTGAAAAATGTTTCTTAAACCAAAGTATAGGAATAGACACTGGTTTTAACGACAAAGGAAGAGCAATTGCCTGCGAACTTTTGGGAATTGACACATCACTAAATGATACTGGCAGCAGAAGAATTTTGCTAGATGTAAAACACATGTCTCCACAGGCAAGAAAAGACTATTACAACCAAATTGTGATTCCTTATAACAATAAACCGGGTGTAAAAAAGAAAATTCCAGTTATAGCCAGTCATATAGGCTACTCAGGTGCTCAAAGCCTACAGCAACTTATTGATGAGAGCAATCTGGAATATCAAAAAGGATTCTTTTCTAAAAAGAACAGAGCAGATAATTTTGAAAGAGACGATTTTTATGCTTGGGGAATAAATGTTTGTGATGAAGATATTGAAATGGTTCACACTACAGAAGGTTTGTTAGGCCTTGCTTTCGATCAACGAATTTTAGGAGTAAGAGCTAAAGAAAGAAGAGAAAACAATATTTCTGCCTTTTCAAGAACAATTGAAAGAATTGCTTTGGTACCCTTCAAATCAGATTTAGACAACTCTTTCAATATTTGGAACACTATCACCATCGGAACTGATTTTGAAGGTTACATCAATCCACTGGATCCTTATAGTACTTCTCTAGACTTCCCAGATTTTTCTACGGATTTAATTCAAGCATTAGCTAGGCTTAAAAAGCAAAGTAAATTCTTATTTGGCGATTTAGAACCCGAAGAAATTGTTGATAAAATATGTTTTTCAAATGCTTATAACTTCCTTACAAAACACTTCGAGTTTGGTTTTGGCAACAGTCAAAAAACTACTTCTGGAACCGACTCTATGTTAAGTTAAGCATTTCGGATATTTGGGAATTGACTGCCTGTAAAGCTTCATTCGCTTGTGGAATCATGGAGTAGCTTTGCCAAACATGAAACATCTTTTCCCAAATATCCAACTCTACCTCCACTCCATCAGCTTTCATTTTTTCTACTACTCTCAAGCTGTCGTCCATCAACATATCTTTACCTCCAACTTGAATATATACTGGTGGAAAGAATTTAAACGAAGCATTGATTGGCGAAATAAAAGGGTTTTCTATTTCAAATCTGCCAGTATAAACTTTGGCTGCTTCGTGCAATTCATCAATATCCAGAATTACATCTGACTTTGCCATTTCTTTAACTTTAGGCGTAGAACAGCTAAGGTCTGTCCATGGAGCAAATAGCACTAACATATCCGGAATTTGCTCTCTATCTTCAATCAATTTTAATGTAAGTGCTAAAGCTAATCCACCTCCAGCCGAGTCTCCTGCTACAATTATTTTTCTATCTGGATATCTTTTAACCAACCACAAATAAGCTGAGATTGCATCATCTGGCGCAGCTGGGAATGGGTATTCTGGGGCAAGCCTATATTCCACTACCAAAACTGAAAGATTACAAGTTTCTGCAATTCGCTTACATAAACTCTGATGTGTAGCTATCGAACCCATTACATAACCCCCACCATGCAAATACAACATAATCGGGCTTTTACTTTGGGCTTCTGTATCATTAAACATTACACAAGGAATGCCATTAGCCGCCACTCTTTCTGCAGGAACATTTCCACTTTTAAAGCGCTGGCTCATTTCCAACATTTTCTTTCTTCTTTCAGCAATAGATACCTGCTTTTTCTTAATTCCCATTGATAATTTTTTAAGCCAGAGTTTTAAATAAAAAATAGTGTATTTAGACAGCATGTTTGTGTTACAGTCAAATGATGTATTTCGATAACTACCAGAATATTCCCTGATTGATCTTAGCTGCAAAATAAATCAAAATCAGATAACATCTTTATCAACAAAACACCAAAAAATCTTCGCTTTTTGCCGATTTCCTTTCTTTACTATGCTCAAAATATGTTGACAGCGTTGAGTCCCAGAATACATTAGCATAACCAGCATAATATATGGGGCAATACTTTACTAACTATAAATACATTCTGACTTTTTTGTTTACAACTTCATTAATTCTCTTAGCAGATACTGGATGGTGTTTACGAAAGACTTCAACACAAGCAGAATTTAAGCCTGTTTTTTTTGAGCCGGCAAACAATGCTTCAGATATTTTTCCGGGTAAAGCTTTTTTGCAAATTGGTTTTGATGAAAACATTCAAACTAAAGATGCAGCTATCAAAATATTTGAAGCTAAAAGTGACAAGCTAATCTCATCCACTTCTTTAGCAGATAGTATTCAAGTACAGGTAAAAGGTAAAGTACTTTATATAAAACCAACAGTCTTATTAAAAGCCCAAACAACCTATTATATTAATATAGATTCAGATGGAATTGTCAATGTAGATAAGACAAAGTCTTTTAAAGGAATTAATGATAAAACGGCTTGGACATTCACGACTACCCAAGATACCCGAGCTCCATTTTTTACAAATGTTTTGCCAATAGTACAAGAAACTAGTTTTAATGATTTTACCTTTGAATTTGATGTAAGTGAGCCAGTTAATGTTTTTTACAAACTGTTGGAGGTAGGTAAAAAAGCGCCAACATCAGAAACTCTTACAAAAACAGGTAAGAAAGTCAATTATCAGCAAGGTAAGAACAAAGTAACTATTGATAAACTCATTGCAGGTAAAAGGTACGATTTATACCTTATCGCACAAGATTTAGCTGGAAATGCTAGCCCTGTTTGGCAAGAGACTATACAATTACAAGTAAACCTCAAATATGCTATTGCTTTAGAGTTTGCAAAACCTCTAAATGGCAAACACGATATTTCTATAAATACTGAGTTTGAAATGTATTTTTCAGAAGCGGTAAAAGCTGGAAATGGAATGATTAAAATATATGATGCTCAATCTTACACATTAAAAGAATCTATTGACATTCATACTTGCGATATAAAAGGAATTAAGCTGAGTTTTAAGCCCATGCATCCCCTTGATACATTAACCGATTATTTTATAAAAATAGATTCAGGGGCCTTAATCAGCATAAATAACAAAAAGAAATTTTCAGGAATAAATAGCTCATCAGATTGGCATTTTACTACCAACAATGGAAACGATAATCAACCTCCTAAATTCACTAAAAACACACCTACTCTACTCAACAATTCTAGTAATGAGATCGAATTACAAATTGCCTTAAATGAATTAGCAATGGTTTACTACATGGCAATCCCTAAAGGTGAAAACATCAGCTTGCCTACTGCTCAACAAGTTATTGAAGCAAAAAGCTTTGACAACCAATCAGCACCTATTTCTGGAAAAATCAATATCCAATCTACTGAGCTGATTTACCCCATCAAAATTGAAAAACTGAAAGAAAACACCAGTTATCGTATTTTTTTATTAGCAGTAGATAAAGATGGCAACCACAAAAAATACCCTTATGAAATAGCGTGGTTTCAAACAGGTTTCTCAGAATTATCAGGTAATCATCCCATCATTCAGAACTAGTTTAGCATTAGGAGTACATTTATTTTTAAAATTAACCTCTTACATAAATTTTGTATTTGTACTTATAAGAGATTTTGTATAATTGGAAGAAACTAAAATTGGTTAACTCTTTCTTGATGCAAAATTGGTCTAACTTTTCTAAACTTCTATTCTCCTTTTTCGCTATAAATGTTTTGTTTCTTAGCTATACATCTGCTTTAAAAGCGCAAGACCATATCCCTCAATCAGTACCAGCATTAATAGATTCTATTGAGCATATTATGGAAAGGAAGAAAATAGCTGGCCTTATGCTTACTTTGGTAGAAAATGACTCAATTATTTTCTGTGGTGGGCTCGGGTATTCAAACTTAAGCACCGAGCAAAAAGTAGATAAAAACACTTTGTTTAGAGTGGGTTCTATTACAAAAAGTCTGGTTTCTCTTGCTGTAATCAAGTTGATAAGAGAAGACAAATTTACACTAAATTCCAATTTGAAAGAAGTAGCTCCGGAAGTTCCTTTTACAAATGAATGGGAAGAAACTGACCCAATCAAAATCGTGCACCTACTTGAACATACTACCGGATTCGATGATATGCATTTTAGTAAAATGTACAATTTAACTGGTGAAGACATCAGCATTGAAGAACGGCTAAAAAATGATGAAACATCTTTAATAAGTAGGTGGCGACCGGGAACAAGACATTCTTATTCGAATCCGGGCTATACAATTCTGGGTTACCTTGTAGAAAAATATGCCGGCAAAAGTTTTGAAGCATATGTTACCGATGAGATATTAAAACCCATAGGAATGGAACATGCCAATTTACTTTCCTTTCCTAAAGATAAAGCTAGTTATGCCCAAGGTTACGATTATGATAAAGGTGATTTTAAAGAAGTGCCTTTCTATGCTATTAACTCAGTGCCGGCTGGTGCATTAAATGCCAGTGCAACTGATATGGCAGAATTTCTAAAATTTTTCCTAAATAATGGTTTAGTTGATTCAACCCAGTTTTTCTCTGCTGAAGAAATTAACGAAATGGAAAAAGTACATTCTACTTTGGCTGCTAAAAATGGTTTAGAAAATGGCTATGGCTTAGGAAATTACACCAGTGGTTATGGTCAAAAGCAACTTTTTCAGGGGCATAATGGCGGTATAGATGGTTTTATTTCATCTTATGCCTATAACCGCGAATTGGGTATTGGCTATGCCGTTTCTAATAATACCTCTAATGGTATGGGAGATGTAATTAAACTAGTTAAGAGTTTTTTACTAAGAAACTCAGCCAATAACTCTATTTCTTCTACAAATATTGATGCAAGTAGCCTAAAAGAATTCGAAGGATATTATCAGTTTAAAAATCCAAGAAATCACATTTTAGATTTGGTAACAGAAATGTTTAATGGTGTTGATGTTAGCATCGAAGATGGTAAAGTCTTTTACAAAAGTTTTATGCAAGATAAAAAATTGCTAGCTCCTGTTGGTAACTATCTCTTTAAAACCGAAGAAAGCAACTTTGCAAATACAGTTTTTATGCTTACACCATCTGGCAAACAAGCCATTGAACTTAATGGATTGTATTTTGAAAAAGGGAGTTTTGCTTATATTCTCTGGTTAAGAGTAATCATTTTTGGCAACTTACTTATTGCTTTAGTTTCAGCCATTACCTTTTTAAGTTGGCTAATACTTTTTTCAAAAAAAGAGTTAGGCTTCAAAAACTTTATGGTGAGAACTATGCCTTTCCTTGCCTTACTTTGCTTTGTAATTATGCTTTATTGCTTGCAATCTATGCTTACTGGAAATATTGTAGAACTTGCAACAATGAATGGTGCTGGATTGAGCTTTTTAATCAGCTCAGTTTTATTACCTATTCTTTCTGTAGTAGCACTTATTTCAATCTTTTTGCATAAAGAAAAAATGAGCCGTTTTCTGCAAGTTTGGCTAATTGTCTCTTCTGTGTTTGTATGCTGCCTAAGCTATATTTTATATGACTATGGCTTTATCGGACTTAAAATATGGGAATACTAATTTTCCCAACTGTAAGAAACTAAGCTACCTTCGTCGCGATCATTTTTTACCATAAGAGAAACATCTATCTCTTGCTGTAATTCTTCTACGTGAGAAATTACACCAACAATTCTATTTTCTTTTTGTAAAGATCGGAGCGTTTCAAAAACCACTTGCAAGGAAGATTTGTCCAAGGTTCCAAAGCCTTCATCCAAAAAGAAAAAGCTTCTATCGGAAGTGTTAAGTGATTTTACATGCTCTGCCAAAGCCAGTGCCAAGCATAAGGCCGCCTGAAATGTTTGACCACCAGAAAGCGTTTTAAGCAGCCTTGTTTTTCCATTGTTCAGGTAATCTCTTACAATAAAATCATTGCTATCATTCAATTCGAGACTAAGGTTATTTTTTGTAAGTAGCATAAATCGATTATTGGCAACCTCAACCAGATTTTTTAAATAAATTGAAGACACAAACTCTACAAAACCTCTTGCTTTAAACAAACTGGCAAGCACTTTCAAGTTATCACCACGTAATTGTGCTTTGTGTAAATCAGCTTCTTGTTTCTTTCTTAACTCAATATTTTCTTTGATTTTACCAGCTTCATCTTTCAATACAGCTAGTTGATTTTGCTTTTGTAAGATTTCAGCCTCAAGAATTACCAATGCTTCTTCTAACTCTTTAAAGGTTGCTGTATCAAAAGGTTTATCCGTAATTTTTGATTGAAGATCGGCTAGTTTTATCTCTGCTTCTTGCACTGCTTTTCTAAAACTCTCAATATTTTTCTTTTCCGTCTGTAGATCAATATTTTCTCTTAATAAGCCTTTTACCTCTTGCAAATCATTAAAATGTGGGCTGTTATCAATTTCAGAATAGATAATAACTCTTATCTCATCTAGGTTTTTACGCAACTCACTCAAAAACTTCTGTTCTGATGCTAAGGTGCTTTCAGCCCCTTTCCTTTCTAGTTCTATTGCTTTCAACTGCTCTTCGGCCTCTCTATAATTCGACTCTAGACTTTCTAGATACTGAATGCCATTTTCTCTTCTAGCTTCCAGTTCTTCAATGGAAAGGTCTTTAAATTTTCCTTCGTATGTAAGCTCTTTTAAACTTTTCAGGTCTTTTTCAATACTTTTTTCGGCAGTTACCTTTTCAGTTTCGAGCTTCTGAAAATGCAATTTGGCCTCATCTCTTTTTATTTGCAATTGCTTTATATTGCTTCTTTCTTTATCAAGAACAGTATCTAACCTTTTTATTTCTTCGCTCAGTTTTTGGTGTACTGCCAATGCTTTTTGTACTTCTTCAATACTTTCGAAAGAAATATTTTTGACTTCAATATTTGCTTCTATCTGCTGCAAAGTACTAGCAGCTTCTTCTAAAGATTTCTCTTTTTCTGATTTGAGAGAGTTGTTTGTTTTAACTTCAGCAGCAATACTCACCAATTTATCTTTTGCAGACTGAAGCGTATTTTGCTTTTCTTTAATAGTAGATAATTCTTGCTCTAGTTCTTTTTCTGAGTCGTTAGAAATATCTTTTTCGTGTTTTGCAGGATGATGTGTAGCGCCACAAAGTGGACATGGCTTGCCTTCTTCCAAATTTTTTAGATCTGCCAAATACTTTTTTCTAGCTTCTAAGGCAATCAGTTCTGCAGCAATTTCGGCTTCTTGTTCTTCTAATAAGGTTTTGATATTCTCTGCTTTCTCAAAGGTATTTTCTTCGATATTCAGTTTTTGCAACTGCTCTTTCTTTTGCCTTATTAGCTCTTCGCTTTGAGTTTGTAGTGTATTTAAAGATGCTTTCAGGTTGCTTTGCTGCTTGTCAAGCTCTGATTTTCGAGCTAGTAAACTCTCTGCATCTTTCAGCAAATTGATATCTTCTAACTTACTTTTAGTTTCTTGAAGCGCTTCAGTAATATTTTTTTCCTTCTCATCTGATTCTTTTAAAGCCGTTCCTAATCCCTCTGTTTCTCTCTTCTTCAGATCGAATGCTTTAGTCAGATTTTGCAAATCATGTTCTGTAGACTTTATTGAAATGATGGTTTCAATATCATTGAGTTGGTCTTTTCTTTTATCACGCTTGCCATATTCTTTCTTTTGCCTGTCATAATGCTCACTCGCTTGTTCACAAGCAGTCTCTAAACGATGTACTTTTCCTGCTGAAGACTGAATTTGCGTGTCTTTTATATCGATATCTTTAATGGCTTTTCCTTCTTGAAGTAATTTTTCTCTAAAAAGTCTGTCTGCCAAATCGTATCGCTCCAAATATGCTTCTCTATAATCAGCATCTTTTTTTCTATCTTCTTGCTCTGCTAACCAATTTTCAAGCTTTGTTTTTTCTTCAAAAAGCTCTTTCAAAGCCAATTGATCAGCATGTTCTTTTTTCCTTTTTTCAAATAAGCGTTTTCTTTTTTCTATATCCTCTACGAGAAATACTGTTAACTCTTCATTTTCCTTTAGTTTCTCAGTAGTAAATGCTTGCAAACTTTCAAGTCTAGTTTCGAGTGTTAAGATTTCATCTTTATTTTGAGAGATTAATTGTCGGGTACGATCACTTAAATCAAACTTATCCAACTGAAATAATTCCTGTAGCATGGCAGTACGATCTTTCCCTCCCATCTCGATAAACTCTCTAAATTTACCCTGAGGAATAATTACAGTTTGCCTGAAATTTTTGGCATTCATACCGATTATCTCAGTAATATCGTAATTCTCTAGCGCCTGCCACTCACCATTGATTTCTTTAAGAACCCTTCTTCCAGATGTTTTTACCTCTTCAAACTTTTTAGGATGCCGCTTGGCTTCAAAAATGAATCGAAACCGCTCTTCTCCTCTGTTACCAGCAAAGCACGAAAAATCGATCAGCATTTTATCAGACTGAAGATTCATCATGTTATAATATCGATTATCTCCCGATTTATTTAGTCTGTCAGATTCGCCATAAACAGCAAAAATAATGGCTTCTAAAATGGAGGATTTGCCACTACCTACAGCCCCGAAAATACCAAATAGCTGATTAGAGGTGAGTGTTTCAAAATCTATCTGTTGTTTTTTACGGTATGAGTAAAGTCCTTCAATGGTAAGACTTATCGGAATCATGGTATGCGTTCAGTTCAAAAAGGAAATATAAGCAAAAGAAGTGGAAAGGTATTTCAAATCAAACAATTTTATATTTTCCTTTCAATATGGCCTAAATTCACTAGAAACAATGTTATTTTTCTGATATAAAGCTACGGTTCATGAACAATCTACACGCTATTCTTTGTTACAGAAAAAATCAGCTATAGTACCTATTAACCATCTATATTTCCACTTTCCCGATAAGCACAATACTCACTTATTATTAATCAGAAATAATAGATTTGTAAATCTTCGTACACTGAAACTTTATTAAATGAAAAGATTTTTTTACTGCTTATTAGCCATCTTGGCTATCTCTAATTTTGCTTGCACTCCAAAAACTACTGAAGATATAACCGAAGAACCGAAAGAAGAAGCACTTATAATGGATTTTGAAAAGTATAATCCTCCTTCTACTTTGGTTGTTCCAGAGCATACCGTTACTAGTGCAAAATTCCCTTTTATAGATGTACATAGTCATCAATACCAAATGCCAAACCAAGATTTATCTGAGGTTGTCGCTGCCATGGACTCTTTAAACATGGCTGTAATGGTAAACCTGAGTGGAAGAGGCTTCCGTAGAGTTGGCGACCAATTTGATGTAAACGGACATGACTATCTTGTAAACTCTGTAAAGAAAGTAACAGATTCTTACCCTAATCGATTTGTAGTATTTACCAATGTCTCTTTTATAGGAATTGGTAATGATGGTTGGACAGAAGAAGCGGTGAAACTACTTGAAGCTGATGTAGAAGCTGGCGCAAAAGGCTTAAAAATTTATAAAAGTCTAGGCTTTAATGTAAAAGACATTGATGGTAACAGAGTTGCTGTTGATGATGAAAGACTAGATCCGATTTGGGCAAAATGTGGCGAATTAGGCATTCCAGTACTAATTCACTCTGCTGATCCGAAATCTTTCTGGGACTCGATGGATGAAAACAACGAACGCTGGTTAGAACTTAAAACCCACCCTGGCAGACAAAGGAGTGCTACAGATCCTGTTCCATGGGAACAAATTATAGTAGAGCAACACCATATATTTGAGAAACATCCCAATACTACTTTTATAAATGCACACATGGGCTGGTTTGCAAATGACCTTGGAAAACTAGGAGAAATAATGGATAAATACCCTAATATGTATGCAGGTATTGGTGCAGTAATCGCTGAGCTTGGCAGACAGCCTAGAAATGCTAAAAAGTTTTTTGAGAAGTATCAAGATAAAGTATTATTCGGCAAAGACGCTTGGCATTCAGAAGAGTATCCAACTTACTTTAGGGTATTAGAAACTGATGATGAATATTTCCCTTACTACAAAAAGTATCATGCTTTTTGGTATATGTACGGGCTAGATTTATCTGATGAAGTATTAAAAAAGCTTTACTACAAAAATGCTTTAAACATTATACCTAACATCGATCAATCGTTATTTCCAGAGTAACAAAAAAGGGCTTTGAGTTAACTCAAAGCCCTTTTTTGTTACTATTTTATTTTAAACTACCAGATAATTTCAAGAACTTCATCACCACATACAAAAGTACTTTCGGTAACTCCGGCAGGTTTTACTACTTTAAATTTACCTTTAGTGCCTTTTACTAATTCTTGTTGTGTTACATAGTGTTGTTTCTGTTTATGGAATACGATTGCTTCCTCAACATCTTTTTCAGAGGCTTTTACAGTATATTCATCTTTACCAGTTGCCATTCTTTTATTAATAGCTGCTTCTAGTTTTTTGCCTTCTAAAATTTTTAGTGCTTTAGAAGCTTTCGGTACACCATAGCCCAAGAAGTTATTCCCATTCGGGTATAAACTACCAGACATTTCGATAATCTCTTTAATCTCTTCTCCGGTTGCTTCAGGTTTGCTTTGCAATAAACAAGCTGCAAAACCAGTAATTACCGGAGCAGAAAACGACGTTCCCATTAGTGAGAAGCAAGAAACATTAGGTTTTAGGTAAGGCAGAAAATCAGGCCCAATACTGGAATAGCCAGCTTTTAAACCAGTTGGCCCTACCGCGCCAACAGACAAAACTCCCTTAGCATCTGCCGGAGCAGAAACTATTTGCCAGTTTGAATCATTTCCTTCATTTCCAGCAGAAACTACTAGTAACAAACCTTTTTCTTCTGTAGCAATTTGCGCTGCTTTAGTAATCACTGCTGTATTGCCATCCATTTCTTTTAACTTATAGTTTTGCTTTGGATCATCAAACCCAATTGCATAACCTAAAGAGGTATTAATAATTCTAACTCCTAGACTATCTAACCACTCCATGGCGCTTATCCAATAATCTTCTTCGGCTCTGGTCTCGGTATCACCTTTTTCAGACCTTGTTAAATAAAAAGAAGCATCTATCGCAAAACCATATTGTGGGCCTTTTGATCTAATACCAGCGATATGTTCAACTACAGTATTCCCATGATCATCAGAATAAGTCACCATATTGTTAAACAAATCTTCCCTACTTGGGTCAACAAAGTCTCTAGTACCTAATATTCTTTCATCTTTTAAAAGGTGCTTAAGGTTTCTATTTTTGGTTAAACCATAGTAACCGGCATCAATTACACCAATTACAATACCTTCACCTGTTAAACCTTCTTTTTTCATTAGCTGAGCTTCCATCTGAGAAATGGCTGTACTATAACTCGCATTTTCAGGTCTCTCATCATCTTCTACGTAGCCATTATAGTTAGCCAATGCGGTTACTCTTCTTTGAATAGGAATTACTTCTTTAACAAAATCTTGCTTTAAAAGCCAGTTTTTCTGCTCATCAGTAATTTCTGCAGAAATCGCATTTAACCACTTCGACTGATTAACAGCTTCTACACCTTTTTCAGCCATTTTATTTAGATAGTCTTCAGTTAGTGGGATGTCAGAATATTGAACAAGATCAATCTTCATTAACTGCCTTTTCTCTATAGCACGCTGGCTTAAATGCTTTTTATAGTCGTAGTTTTTAGTTTCCTTGTCTTTAAGAACAATCCAATACTTAGGCATCTGGCAAAAAACCTGGAGGGCAAAAAGGTTTAACACCAGTATTAAAAAAAATCTTTTCATTTGCAATGTGGTTAGTGTTCGATACAATGAACGATGGCGATCTACAAAATGAGATATATAACTTTTCCTTTTAAAGATTAATATCCAATTAAAAATCTATAGAATTTTTTCGAAAAGTTGCTAATTATTTAATTTCAGCCACATAATTTTTAGTATAAATTAACAATATATAATATGAAATATGCTCCACTCCAATCCAAGTTATTTGTTAAAAACAGAAAAAACCTGTCTAAACTGTTAAATCCTGAGTCGCTAGTAGTATTTCATTCTAACGATATTACACCAACAAGTGCAGATGGGGTGCGACCTTTTATCCAACAAACAGACCTTTTTTACTTAAGTGGAATCGATCAGGAAGAAACAATTCTCCTTCTTTTTCCTGACTGTCTAGAAGAAAAACACAGAGAAATTCTTTTTATCAAAGAAACCAGTGAACTCATTGCCATTTGGGAGGGACATAAACACACGAAAGATGAAGCACAAGAAATTTCTGGGATTAAATCAGTTTACTGGCTAAGTGAATTTGATAATATTTTTCCAATGTTAGCCTTTGAAGCCCAAAATATTTACCTCAATACCAACGAACACGCCAGAACCATTCCCGAAGTAGAATCTAGAGATAACCGATTTTTAAAACAATGTAAAGAAAGGTTTCCACTACATAACTACAAAAGAGTGGCTCCGCTCATGCAATATTTGCGAGCCATTAAATCTGAGTACGAAGTTGATGCCATTCAAACAGCTTGTGATATTACAGAAAAAGCCTTTAGAAGAGTTTTAGGATTTGTGAAGCCGGGAGTTTGGGAGTTTGAGGTTGAAGCTGAAATTATACACGAGTTTATACGCAACCGATCTAGAAGACCCGCTTATGATTCTATTATTGCATCGGGTGCCAGTTCTTGTATTTTACATTACATTACAAATGACAAGCAATGCCAAGATGGAGACTTACTCTTAATGGATTTTGGATGTGAATATGCCAACTATGCGGCTGACCTTACTAGAACAATTCCGGTAAATGGTAAATTTAGCCAAAGACAAAAAGATGTTTACAATGCAGTTTTACGAGTGCAAAAAAAAGCTATTGAAATGCTTGTGCCGGGTAATTATTTAAAAGACTACCAAAAAGAAATTAGTTTAGTAATAGAAAAAGAATTGATTGACCTTGACTTGCTCGATGCCCAAAAGGTAAAAGATCAAAACCCTGATCAACCCCTCTACCGAAAATATTTTATGCATGGTGTTTCTCACCACCTTGGTTTAGATGTGCATGACTATGGAAGTACTAAAAGAAAGTTTGAAGCTGGAATGGTGCTTACTTGCGAACCGGGAATATATATTAGAGAAGAGAATATAGGTATTAGAATTGAAAACAATATTTTAATTACCAAAGATGGCAATGTAGACTTAATGAAGAATATTCCGCGAGAAGTGGAAGAAATTGAAGAAATTATGAATGCTTAAAAAATAAAAATGCCAGCCCAAAAGGCTGGCATTTTGCTTAATTATGAAATGGTTTTAAAATTACTCACTCACTATCAATTTCTTCGTTTTAGAAAAATTCTCTCCCTGCATAGATACTGACAGGAAGTACAATCCTGGAGCAAGTTTCTGTTCTGGATCAATCTTAAAATGGGAAAAATCTGAACCAGATTGAATATCTTTTGTAAGTACAATTTTACCAATTGTATTATATAGTTTAATTTCTAGTGCTGCTTCTACACTGTTTGTGATCTCTAAATTGATTGCTCCTTCTTTGTAAGGATTAGGATAGATATTAAAATCAAAGTCATCGAAAGATGCTTTAACTTCCTTTACAGGTAGTCGATCATTTTTTACATCATCTGCAGGTTTAACCTCTGCTTTAAGGTAGAATGCTTGTATCAGGATTAAAGCAGTAACTGCATACTGCAATTTGAATTTTCTACTGATATTTCTTGTAATAATTTTTTTCATAATTAAGCTTATTTTAAAGTGTAAAAATATTTTAATGTGTTGAATTGTAAAATCTACTTCTGACCAACAAGGCTTTTTTATTGATCAATCTATTTTTATTGGTTTTATATTATTTTTCTGTTTTGGTAACCTCACTTATATATATGCTAAAAGTAATGATCAGGTTGCCCGTTTCCATTTTTTTAACTTTTTTTTACATTAAGTGAAATTTTTTCAATTAATTCGTATAACGAAGACGCATCAAATAAATAAAAGGTTGGATTGGTTTGAAACTTTTTTAAATATTTACCAAATTTCTTCCTTGTACCATTTCTTTAATTATTCATATTGTAAGAATACTTAATTGGCCACTCTACACAAGTCTTTCTCATCTGCCTGTATTTCTTACTTAATGCCGGGTTCTGCACCTCATATCTATCAGCAATTTTTGTGAACAACCACCGCCCAGGATTTGCATTGGCTTCTAAAATAACTGGTTCTAATTTTTCATTGAGAAGAATGTCAAAAGCAATTTCACATATACACCCAAACTCCTCTTGCAATGCTTCTGTAATTTTCAGACATTTTTTCTCAATTGCCTGTTGCAGTGTTATTTTGTCTATTGGCTTATTTAACAATATTTCTATCTCCTCGTAAGCCAAACCAAAACCTCCTGCTTTTAAATTAGAAACCAGACTTTCTTCATTTCCAACCCTTATACCTAAGCCTGTTATATTATAAACACCTAAACCATCATTTTGTACTATACATCTTAGGTCAAATGCACTATTTGCTTGTTGAAATGACTTTATCTCAGGCTGAATTACATAGTTAGGTTTGCAATGAGACTTAAACTTTTCAAAAAAGTCACTAGAGTTTGAAAATTCTTTTTTGCCTTCATCAAAAAAAATAAACTGATCTTTTTCCTTTTTTAAAACAACAATACCTCTTCCGTTAGAAGCTTCACAAGGTTTTATGTAAATACCTCCAAAATTATCTAACCATTGACTAACTAGATCTTTATCAAGTGCTTCACTTGACATGCTGGGTATATCAACTAATTGCTTTTTTTCTAAGAATTGATGAAAGGCAAACTTATTTCTAAGCAAATGAACTAAAGGACGTGGATTTGCAAATTGGCAGCCTTGTTCCAAACAATAGTTTCTGTATTGTTCAGCTTTCTTGTACAATTCTTCATCAGGGGTGCTAAAGCGATCATAAATAAATTTCGGTAACTGAAATTCTATATCTACCCAACTATTATCTACAAACTCATAGCCCATCAATACATCTGAATAGCTCTGCTCAAGTGGATCTGCAAAGTAAATTTGCAAACCAAGTTCATTTGCAAACGACATTATTTCTTCAAAGAAAAAAGTTTGCAGCCCAAATGGAGGAAATGGCTTCTGTTTTCTGGCAGTAATCAGTATGGTACTTTTCATTTCTCAAAAAAAGGAAATCTGAGTAAATAGATTATAGGACTTACGCAATATTAAATTTCTCTAGCAAAAATGCTCAAAATTTGAGAGATTGTTTTTTTTAATACTAATTTATATGGATAAATCTCTGTACATATCATATCTTCTCCATACTCACAGGAATTATACCTGTACCCACATGGCAGCCCATTCTATGGATGTCAGTCATGACCAAGTCACACGTTTTCTAGCCCATTCTAAATTTACCTCTTCCGACCTGTGGGATATTGTCAAGGGCCATCTCCAAGATAGCGCAGACTCATTTATCCTTGTCGATGACAGTGTTCAGGCAAAGAGGTATTCCCGGTATATAGAATTGGCCAAAAGGCAGTACTCAGGCAATGAGCATGGCCTAGTCAATGGGATCAATCTGGTAAACATGGTACACAGCAATGGCATTGATGGGGATTACTATCCTATCGATTACCGAATCTACCACCCAGAAACGGATAAGAAGACCAAGAATGACCATTTCCAGGAGATGTTCACCCGAATGACCATGCGTAAAGACCTGAAAGCCAAAAAGATACTTTTTGACAGCTGGTATGCTTCCATGGACAACCTTAAGCTTGTGCACAGAAGCGGCTGGACATTCTTCACTACCCTGAAGAGCAACCGCCAAGTCAGCCTATCCAGAGACACAGGGATGCAGGCTGTGGGCACAGTCGAGCTTTCCGGTAGGCAACTGCTGGAAGGCGTACAGGTCAAACTCAAAAAATACCCTTACCCCGTCAAATTATTCAAGATAGTCTCCCTAAACGGGGACATTGAATGGGTGATCACAAATGATCTATCGGACAGGATGAATGTATTTGAGGCCGAAAACGAATCCCAGATCAGATGGCAGATTGAGCAGTTCCACAGGGAATACAAACAGCTTACAGGCTCTGAGAAGTGCCAATGCCGAAAGGCAATCTCCCAGAGGAACCATCTAGCTTGCTGCTACCAGGCTTGGATAGGGCTGAAACTCCTTGCAAAACAGTTGAAAACAACACTCTATCAAATCAAAGTACTTCCGTTCAGCAACTATCTTAAACAGATTCTTGCTAATCCTATTATCATTTTAACTTAAATGCGTAAGTCCTAGATTATATACTTCTTAAAGAAAAGATTTCGCTTAATCGAAAGGTTTTGGGTTGAACAAAATGTAGCCAACATTAAATAAGAAACCGAATTTATAATTTGGATCATCATAGTATATTAAACTGGCACTTACTGGCCCAATTAAACTATTAAATACCAAACTGCCAGCACCCATAAACCTTGGTTTGGGAATACCATCGCTAAAAACCAATTGTTGATTCTCACCTTCTTCTAAGGCTCTAGCCGCTTGAAAACCGTAACCTTCGAGCCTAAGGTTGGTATTTTTTATTAGAGGAATATTAAACACCAAACCACCTGCTATATAATTATAAGCCCTGTAGTTTTGAAGAAAAAGAGTTTTACTATCAATTAGTGGTTCAAAAGATGGTGCATTTATTAAAGAAGATTTGTAGTTTTTAAGTTTAGGTTGATTGGTAAATTGCCCTTCTAACAACCAGCCAACACTCATTTTATAACCATAGAATCTTTGTAACTTCATTTTTAGCACTGCCCAGTTTCTGCTGCTTTCTGAGTCTACGTCATAATATGAAGTAGTACCTGGTTCATGAATTTCTTTACCAGCAAAATACTTTAATGATACAGAAGACAACTTACCATTTGTAGGGAAAACTGAGCGATTTAGCGAGCTATGTAGAAATTTAGCATTAAACAATGCACCTCTAATTCGAGTAACATCCAAATTATCTGAATTACTAAAGTTTTCAGTATTAAAATAATTATCAGTATCTCTTATATAAGCTGCGCCTAAAATAAAATTAGAATTACGCTTGATAGTAAAACCAACATTTCCACCCATATATCGGTCTATTCGCTGTATAAATGCACTTTCGTTACTTTTTAGAATTAGCTCTTCTGCATTTACATATTCCCATCTGTTCAAGTTAAAAATACCTTCTAAATAAATCGGAGTTACCGAAGGATAATAAGCTCTAAACAGGCCTCTTACAGAAGTATAAAATCTACCAGCATAGGTATTCACTTTAAAATTATAAAGTGCCCGGTTTAAATAACTATAATCTAGACCCGCATAAATCGAACTGATACTTCTTGAAGATAAATTACCACCAAGACCTACTTTAGCTTTATTTCTTGCATTTACTTTTAGATTTAGATCGTAGCTATCGTCTTCTCTTTTCACAAAGCAAGGATAAACATCTCTAAAATATTCATTCGAAATTAACCTGTAATAACTTTTTAAAAGCTGCTTATTATCGAGGTCTTCCCTGTTTTTCTTAATTACATTTTTTACAAATCCCTGTTGCCTTTTGTTAATTCCGGTAACATCTATGTGCTTAATAAATACTTCTTCCTCTTCCCTTTTTTTAAGGTTTTCTAAAGCAAATGGCAACCTCTGCTGATCTCCCGTTTTAGCCAGAATAGAATCCATTTTTTCCATAGTGGCATCATAACCCAACTTGATTAAATCTTTTACTGCTGGAAAATCAGTTGCCGTATAATTCTCTAAGTCAGGCTCAATAAATACATCTTCTTCATTTAATAAGGCTGGGTCTGAATTATCTAGTAGAAAGTACTTTAAAGCATTGGAGATCAGTGCATCATCATTATCATAAGGATATTCTTTAAAAACTTTTGATGAAACATTTACTCCAAGCACTACATCTGGGTTAAACTCGTCGCGCATTACATCAACTGGGAAGTTATTGTAAATTCCTCCATCGTATAAATACCTATTTTCAATTTTTACAGGTCTAAAGAATAAGGGCACAGTCATAGAGGCGCGAACGGCATCATTCAAATATCCACTTTTTAAGATTACAGCTTGTTGTGTAAAAATATCTGCTGCTACACTTCTAAATGGAATTACAAGACTATCGAAATTAAATTTACAGGTTTCTGATGGTTTAAACAGATACCTCGCCAGTGCAAAATTAAGCGAAGCATCATCTACAAAATTGGAGTTTACAATTGCCTGAAAGTTGGAATCTAAATCGACATAAAATGCAACCGCTTCAGCCACATCAGGCTCCA
This sequence comes from Chondrinema litorale, assembly GCF_026250525.1. Classification (GTDB taxonomy): domain Bacteria; phylum Bacteroidota; class Bacteroidia; order Cytophagales; family Flammeovirgaceae; genus Chondrinema; species Chondrinema litorale. Next base: position 3,004,784 of record NZ_CP111043.1, on the reverse strand, counting down.
TCGCATACTGATACTTGTTTTTATCTAGTAGTTTTCCCGAAGACCACTCTTGAAAATCTTCTGAAAGTACGATTTCTTCTATCTCACTTGCTGAATAGCCGGCAGCATAAAAACCTCCAACAATAGCCCCCATAGAAGTACCAACAATATAATCTACAGGTACTTTGTGCTCTTCTAAAGCTTTTAACACACCCACATGTGCGAGCCCTTTAGCACCACCACCACTCAGTACTATACCGATTTTTTTATTTTCCTGAGCAAGTAAAGTATTTGTAAATAAGAAAAGTAATAGGATGATTGGTATTTGCTTCATAGCTTAAAAATACAAGAATATTTCTCCTTTAGTAAGTTCGTTTTCAGCTAATTATAAAAAATACTCTAATTATTTCTGATCAAATATAGCTATCTAAATATAATTATCAAGATAGATGTAAGGTCACTGCTTCTTAATTCCAATACTTAAATTTTGGAAAGAGGTTGTTAGAACCTAAAAAAAATAGCAAAGCCAAATTGACTTTGCTATGAATTTATATAGTAAACAATTTTTACTTACTGATAACTTTGCAGTAGTTCTTTACCAACTCCACTTTTTCTGCTAACTCAGCTCTAAAAGAACCTGTAATGGTAACATGCCCCATTTTTCTGTATGGCTTGGTAATTTTCTTACCATACAAATGCACATGAACTCCTGAAACAGCAAGAATCTTCTCAATTCCTTCGTAATGTGCCTCTCCTTCGTAACCCGGCTCACCTAATAAGTTTACCATTGCAGATGGACACATTAAAGCTGTATCGCCAGCAGGTAGATTTAAAATGGCTCTTAAATGCTGCTCATATTGCGAAGTAATATTAGCCTCAATCGTTTGATGACCACTATTATGAGGGCGTGGTGCAATCTCGTTGATTAATACATTTTCTTGTTGATCTACGAACATCTCAACAGCCAATAAACCAACAAAACTTAACTTATCAACCAGGCTTAAAGCCAGTTCTTTTGCTCTTGTTTCAATCTCAGGTTTAATTTCTGCTGGTGCAATTAGATAATCTACTAGATTTTGTCCTTCGTGATACACCAACTCTACTGCAGGAAATGCACTTGTTTCACCATCTATATTTCTAGAAACAATAACAGCAATCTCTTTTTTGATATCTACTGCTTTTTCTAACAATCCTTCTCCCGGAAGTGCTTTTTCTATATCTGCTAGTGAGCTTATTTTTTGCACTCCACGACCATCGTAACCATCGCGCGCACTTTTCTGAAATGCGGGTAAGAAAGATTCGTGTTTGGCTATATCTGCTTCACTTTCTAACAGTACAAATTCTGAAGTCGGGAAGCCATTCTCTTGATAGTATTTCTTTTGCAAGCGCTTATCCTGAATCATGCTGATTATTTCAGGTTGAGGGAAAACTTGTACACCTTTCTTCTGCAAATCTTTAAGTGCTTTTGTATTTACCTTTTCAATTTCGATGGTTAATACATCTAAGTCTTTCCCAAACTCCATTACCTGATCGTAATCTTGTAAAGAGCCTTGCGTGAAAAAAGGAGTTAGTTTGCTACAAGGAGCTTCTTTATCGGGATCAAGAATATGCAAACTGATATTTAAATCCATTGCAGGCTGAATCAGCATTTTTCCCAACTGACCTCCACCAAGTACACCTGCTTTTAAACTGGTAAATGCTTTCATTATCTTTCTAATTAACAAAAAACAAAAATGCCTGTATAAAACTTAGTGTCATTTTATACAGGCAGGTAATTAAAGATCAAATCCTATATCTTTTCTATAATATTTACCTTCGAATTGAATTTTCTCGGCAGCTTTATATGCTTTTGCCAAAGCATCGTCTTTATCGCTACCATAAGCAGTTATCGATAATACTCTACCTCCACTAGTAACCACTTCGCCCGCTTCGTTTTGGCTAGTTCCTGCATGGAATAAGATTACATCTTCAGTATCATCGAAGCCAGTCATCACCTTACCTTTTGGATAAGAACCCGGATAACCACCAGAAACTAACATAACTGTAGTAGCCGATTTATCTTCAATTTCTAAGGTTTGAGAGCTAAGCGTTCCATTAGCAGTAGCTTCTAATAAATCCATTAAGTCCGTTTTAATTAATGGTAAAACTACTTCTGTTTCAGGATCACCCATTCTCACATTATATTCAATTACATATGGCTCTCCTTCTACATTCATTAAACCAATAAAAATGAAGCCTTTGTAATCTATTTGCTCTTCTTTTAAGCCAGCTATAGTAGGTTTAACAACCTTCTCTTCAACTTTAGAAAGAAACTCTTTATTTGCAAAAGGAACTGGTGAAACAGCACCCATACCACCAGTATTTAAACCAGTATCACCCTCTCCTATTCTCTTGTAATCTTTTGCTTCTGGGAAAATCACATAATCACTTCCATCTGTTAGCACAAAAACTGAAAGCTCAATACCAGACAAATATTCTTCTACCAACACACTCTTACTTGCCTCGCCAAACTTGCCATCGAGCATTTCTTTTAAAGTTGCTTTCGCCTCGTCTAAAGACTCAGTAATAATTACACCTTTTCCTGCTGCTAAACCATCTGCTTTTAATACATAAGGCGCTTTTTCTGTTTCGAGGTAAGCCAAACCTTCTGCTAAAGTTTCTTTCGTGAATGTGCCTGCCTTACCTGTTGGAATACTGTATTTTTCCATAAAGTTTTTAGAAAAATCTTTACTTCCTTCAAGCGCTGCACCTTGTGCATCAGGACCAATTAATTTGATACTGCTTAGCTTTTCATCAGCTTTAAAATAGTCGACAATGCCTTCTACCAAAGGTACTTCTGGGCCTACAACGATCATGTCAATATCGTTTTTCAAAGCAAACTCTCCCAGTTTTTCAAAGTCGCTAACTCCTATAGCTACATTCTCGGCTATAGCTGCTGTACCGGCGTTTCCGGGCGCTACAAACAATTTATCAACTTTGGCACTTTGCTTTAGTTTCCAGGTAAAGGTATGCTCTCTCCCTCCAGAGCCAACTATTAGTACATTCATGTTGTTATATATATTTTTTATAAATTCAGGCAAATATCAAAAAATTAGAAGCAAAGGGGAAATTAAAAATCATAAATTGGAGAGAATTACATCAATGCTATGAAAATCATAAAAATCCTATTAACCAGCTTAGCTGCTTTCACATTAATTAGCGCTGCAAATGCTCAACAAACTATTAGAGTAGCGGTTGCAGCCAACTTGGCTTTACCCATGCAACCAATTAAACAAGCTTTCGAAAAACAACACCCAGATGTTAAAGTAGAAATAATCTCTGCTTCTTCTGGTAAACTCACTGCTCAGATAAAAAATAAAGCCCCTTTTCACATATTCATTTCTGCAAATATGTTTTATCCTGAAAACCTGCATCAAGATGGAATTGCTAGAAATACTCCACAGATTGTTACTTATGGCAGGTTGGTATTTTGGAGTAAATCAGCAGTAAGTGAAAATAATATTATTTCATTTTTGAATGAGAGTAATACGAAAACCATTGCCATAGCACAACCTGAACTTGCTCCTTATGGAGCTAATGCTAAAAACTGGTTGATGCAACACGATAATTGGGAAAACGTGCAACCTAAAATTGTATATGGTGAAAGTGTCGGCAAAGTAAACCAGTATATTTATTCTGAAAGTGTAAATGCTGCTTTTACTGCTGCTTCTGCCATGTATGGCAAACAATTAAAAGATAAAGGACACTGGCAAGTGGTAAAAGATTGGCAGGGAATTCCCCACGGAGGTATGGTATTAAATTATGGGATTGATCATGAGACAAAGGCTTCTTCCGATTTCTTTAAGTTTTTATTCTCACAAGAAGCCCAAAAGGTTTTTGACAGCTTTGGATACGACTCAACAGAAAATTAATTCTTTTTCTCATGTGTGATAATTCGCTGAATCATTTCCATACACATATTCATCCTTTCCATTAAATCTATAGAAAAAGGTTCTTCCATTCTTTCGTCTAAATGATAAAAAATGCGAAGTGCCTTTTCGTAGCAATCTTTACTTTCTTGATACTTATGGGAAACAAAATGTACATCGCCTTCTAGCATGAGCAACTCTGCCAATACATTGAGTTGAAAAGGAGTTAGCTGTCTGTGATCTTCTAATAAAATCATTAGATCTTCGAGAGGCATATTTAAAGGCACGCTCACATCAAAGTCGAAACTATCTCTACTAATATCATTAATTATCTGGATAGCCTCATTGTAATATCCGCCTTCCATCAACTTCTTAATACTCTGCTGCACCTTTTTAAATTCGCCAATCAGTTTTTTAGTTAATTCCTGCTCTTCGTTCATCATTAGTTAAAACTTTAATGTCAGTTTTAATAACAGAGAGGATTTTTATTTATGATGATAAAGAGGGAAAATTTGAAGCAATCGGCAAAAAAATTAAGCCCTGTTTAGCCATTTTTGTATATTGCTCTTATAAATTGAAAATGAAAAATATGAACAACTTTACTGCTGAATTACTAGGCACTATGCTATTAATTATACTTGGAGGTGGAATTAATGCTGGTAGCTCTTTAAAAAACTCTTATGCTAATGGGGCCGGCTGGCTCAGTATCTCTTTTGGTTGGGGACTTGGCGTAACCATGGCAATTTACGCTGTAGGCCAAGTTAGTGGCGCACATATTAACCCCGCAGTTACACTTGCACTTGCTTTCAACGGATCTTTTGAGTGGAGCGAAGTACCTGTTTACATTAGCGCTCAAATGATTGGTGCATTTCTAGGAGCCACAATTGTATGGCTTCAATATCTCCCACACTGGAAAGCCACCAAAGACACAGGCACTAAACTTGGTGTATTTTCTACCGGCCCAGCCATAAAAAACAACTTTGCCAACCTTGTAAGCGAAATGATAGGCACTTTTGTATTAATCGTAGGCTTGTTAACTATTGGGGCAAACACTTTTACCGAAGGCTTAAATCCTTTTATTGTAGGCTTACTAATAGTCAGTATCGGGCTTTCATTAGGTGGTACAACTGGCTATGCAATTAACCCAGCAAGAGACTTAGGGCCAAGAATCGCTCACTTCATTTTGCCTATTGCGGGCAAAGGGAAATCTAACTGGTCTTATGCCTGGATACCAGTTGTAGGACCTTGTATTGGTGGAATTTATGGAGCTGTGTTTTATACAGCTTTTTTTGAAGGTAATAAAACCACCACATTCTGGATACTTAGCCTGCTTATTGCAATAATACTTTTAATAGCCTGGTGGAGTGAAAATAAAAATAATGTGACTCAAAACGGATAATTTTACAGAGATAGATTCGTCAACATATAAAAATTGATTTTTTAATCTGATTTTACTGTATGCTAATTCTTAAGAAGAATATTTTTTTCACTTTGATATTGATCTGCACAATCGTTTTTTCTCAAAATACAAAAGCGAATATATTGGACACAGATTCACTTCAGAAGAGTTCTTCTAATATTAATCTATCTCCACAAGAAACTTTTAGAGGAAAAACTGGGCAACCTTATTTTAAGAAATATGCCCATCCTCTATTGAGTCCATTTAGTTACCGATTAGGTTTAGGTATTACTGCTTATGCTGGTGACTTAAGTAAAGCACCAGACTTTGCTAATCAAAAAAATCACCTCACTCCATTTATTAGTGCAGGTTTGGTTTACAGACTTACCCACTTTGTAAGCTTTAGATTAGAAGCAGCAGGTTTCCAACTTTACTCCAAACCCGAAGGTAATTCAAGCACACAAGTAGGTTTTAATTCTTACAATGCAGAAGCTTATCTGGCATTGGTACATGAGTTTATTCCTAAAAAGAGTATAGAAAGCTATGCAAAAAAAGCTTCGCCATACATCTATGGAGGTATCGGCGGAGTTTTATATAACCCCAAATCTTTGGATGATGACAGCAACCTGCTAACAACCGAAGACACAACTTTTTCTAACAAATCGCTCATGATTCCTGCCGGACTTGGCCTTAAGTACTACATCCACGAAAGTATCAGTATCGATTTGGAAGGTGGCGTTCGTTTCACAAAAACTGATATGCTAGATGGCAACATTCCCACAGGTGATAACACCAAAAACGATATCTACTTTACCTTAGGAGTAAAAGTAACTGTACAGATTATGACTAAATACAAGTACAAAAGGCATCTGAGAAGGCAAGTTAAAAATCGATGATGCCTTAAAAGCTTTTCTCTAATAAAATCTAAAAATACCTTCTGCGTTAGGTCTGTGGCAATGTGAATCAAGCATTTAAACACAGATAGATATTTTTTGCCACTTTTTTAGTCAGGCTAATAAAGCTATTATACACAGACATTTCCAGAAGAACTATGCCAAGGGAAATATTGAATTACGCAATAGGTCAGGATAAAAAAAATAATATTGATGATATTTTTATTTCCTACTCCAGAAGAGACCTTTCTTTTGCTTCATCTTTGGTAACTCAACTGAAAAATGAAAACATAAAAGTATGGTTCGATCAGAATGATATTCCTGAAGCAGTTAACTTTAGGCTAGAAATAGAGCGGGGAATTATTAATGCTCACAACTTTATTTTTATTATCTCTCCAGATTCAATTGTATCTCCTTATTGCAGAGAAGAAATTGAAAAGGCTATCTATTATGGCAAAAGAATTATTCCGGTTCTATACAGAATGCCCGATCAGGAAAGTGTGCAGATGGACATGCATCCGGCAGTACAAGATTTAAACTGGATATATCTAAAGGCAGGAGAAAATGGCATATTTAAACTCTGTGATTCAATAATAAATGCTGTGGAGAAACATAAAGATTATGTATCTCTCCATACTAAGCTATTAAACAAGGCTCTTGACTGGGTTTCTAACAAAAGAAAAAACGATTATTTACTGGTTGGGCAAGACAGGCTAGATGCAGAAGCTTGGTTAAAAATAAATTTTGAAAACGAGCACTCACCTTGCGAGCCTTCAGATATACATACAGAATACATTTGTGAAAGCGAGAAGAATGCTTTCAATCTGATGACGGAAGTCTTTATCTGCTATTCAACAGAAGATAAAGACCGGTTAGATACCTTGAGAAAGGTTTTAATGCGAAATAGTTTTACTGTATGGACAAACAGAACCGATATTCGCTCGGGAAAAAAGTTTGAAGAGGAGATTATTAGAGGTATTGAAGGAGCGACAAATTTTATATTTTTAATATCACCCCATTCTGTAAAATCTGAATATTGTTTAAAAGAACTTGATTACGCTTACCAACTCAATAAGCGAATTATCTCTATAATAGTTGAAGATACTCCTAGCGAGAGTATTCCTTCTTTTATTCACTCTTTACAGTTTTTAGACTTTAGCAGGTCTTTTTCGAACAAAGCCATTTTCGATGAAAGATGCGATGAGCTTTTACATGAGCTGTATTCAGATGCTGAATATGTTGAAAGGCATAAACAACTTCTGGTAAAAGCACTCAAATGGCAAAAGCAAAATGCCAACATGAGTATTTTACTAAGAGGTAAGAATCTGGAATTGGCGAAAGCTTGGCTTAAAGAAAGTGAGAGCAGAAAGAATTATTCTCCTGTTAATGTACATAGAGATTTTATAGTAGAAAGTGACTTAAGAAGTTTCTCTCTGCCTGTAGAAGTCTTTATTTCTTACTCTAGAAGTGATTCTGATTTTGCCAGAAAACTGAACGAATACCTACAACTGAATGGTAAAACCACTTGGTTTGACCAAGAATATATCTCTGCCGGAACTGATTTTAAAGAGGAAATTTTTAAAGGAATTAAAGAGGCAGACAACCTTCTATTCATCATTACTCCTCACTCTATAAGATCGCCTTATTGTGCAGAAGAAGTTGAGTATGCGGTAAGACTCAATAAAAGAATCATCACTGTTTTTTACAACTATGTGGGCGACCAAGAAATGCCTCTTGACTTGGCAAACATCCAGTGGATTGAGTTTAGACCAGGTGTTAGAGACTTTCATACCAGTTTTAGCGAACTGCTTCGAACGCTAGATATCGACAGAGAGCATGTGCAATTTCATACCAAACTTTCTAAAAAGAGTTTGGAGTGGGAAGCAGCCAACAAAAACCACGAATTGCTATTAGGCGAATCTGAATTGGCAATAGCAGACCAATGGGTTACAGATTGTAAAAACGAGGGAAAAGAACCTGCTCCTACTCAGTTGCAATTACAATTTATAAATGAAAGTAGAGAAGCATTAGAATCTGCCAGAAATAAGGAGAAAAACAGACAAAAAATATTAACAGGGCTGATCTCAGGAGCTCTGTTAATTACTGTTATTTTCTCCATTTTCATTACAAGAGCCTACAAAAACATTACAGAATCTAACCTTGCTAGGTATGAAGTTGTGATGAAGATAATGGGACAGCTAAAAGCTCAGCAAGTGGAACAGCATTTTAGCCAGATGGAAGCAAACCTAAACTTCCTTAAGTATTCTCCCATTATTGTAGATGATTTGAGCAGAATGACTTATTGGAGTAACGATCACGCTTACAACCTTACTTATAATCCACTATACCAAGGCAAAAGGATGGATTATAATCATATTATCCAGCCAATTAGGAGCAGTAATCATTATGAAGATATTATACTTTCTGATAGAAACGGAAGGGTGATTTACAATACCAATCAGAATAGCAATTTCCAGATTAATGAGGCTAAATTAAACTTTACTTTTAGCAGTAAACCTGAAAATAAAGATACCATCAATTACATAACAGATAACAGCAACATGACTGTTGTTACACCAATTTACGATAGCTTACAACAGTGGATTGGTAATGCCTTGATTATTATTAATGTTTCTGATTATTTGAAAGAATTGCTGCAAGATAATAGTAAGATTCTTGGCGAAAATGGTGAGATTATTATATGCAGTAAATCAGGTAGTGATATTAGCTTGCTTACACCCATAAACTATTCTGAGATTAAAGAAATACCTTATATCATTCCTCCGGAAAGAGGTGGTTTTGATGCGATAAAAAGAGCCGCATACATGAATTCCGGTTCTGAAATTATTACAGATTACAGAGGTAAATCTACTCTAAACTATTTTACCTCAATCCCTAAAATGAAATGGGGAATTGTAATTAAAACTGATATTGAAGATATTGAGAAAGAACAATCTGTTTTCTAACTATTAGCAATAAACAGGAAATAAAAAAGCAGACTTGAACTAAACAAGCCTGCTTTTTTTATAAAATATTGTTTCTATTATTGTTGAATCAAAGACACACCTAAACCAGCTTTTCCATTTACTGTCATTTTTCCATCTTTCAAAATAAAACCACCTTCTACAACATCTCTGGCTAAATCCAGGCTACCATCAAGATCGATGTATTTTGTATTTGGACAAGACAAAGCAGCATGCAAAGCAGCAGAAATACTAATGATACTCTCGTCATTACATCCCCACATTAAAGAAATATTACTGTTTTGAGCGATAGTAGCTATATCTAATGCTTTTTTAACACCACCACATTTCATCAGCTTGATATTAAAAATACCACAAGCTGCTGGTGGAGAAGCTAAACTAAATGCATCTCTTGGAGAAATTAAAGACTCATCTGCTGCAATTAAAGATTTAATATCGCTTGGAAGTCTACGCATCGGGTCAACATCAGAAGCATCGATTGGCTGCTCGATTAACTCAAGATTTAGCGACTTTGTTCTTTGGTAAAACTCACTAATCTGATCAAAATCGTAACCTTGGTTAGCATCGATTCTAACGATTATACTCTCACCATACTTCTCTCTAATCTTGGATAATCGCTCAATGTCTTCTTCGATAGATTGACCAAGTTTTACTTTTAAGATTTTAAAACCTCTATCCACATATTCTTCTGCCTCTTCCATGGTTTCTTCTACATTCTTAATACCTATTGTGATAGAAGTATATAGTGAATCGATTTTCTGACCCAAGAAAGTAACCAATGGCACATCTAAATACTTGGTAAATACATCGTATAATGCAATGTCTAAAGCAGACCTTACACCCGGTTGTGTTTTGTAGCGAGTATTTACTTCGAATAATAACTGATAAAAAGTTCTGATATCTTGACCAATAAGCCACTCGAAGTTTTCTTCGCTCAGGGTTTTCATTGTATCATCTAAAGACTCCTTAACTACATAAGGACTCGGATTACTAGAACCCAGACCATAAAGCCCGTTTTCTAGCTCAATCTCCAAAAGACTTACAGAAACAGTATTAACAGTTTTATAGGCAATAGAATAAGGTCTTAAAAGACCCAATTCGCATTTTTTCGTTTTTACAGCAGTTATTTTCATTTCTCTTATAGATAAAAAGCATTAAGGGTTTGCAGAGATAACTTGAAAAAGTGATTCTAGAAAAACCCTTGTTTAGGTAATTTATTTGTGTTTGATAATGCTGTAGCTAAAAAATCTTTTATAAAAAAAGAGGATTAACTATGCTGATAGTTTTTCACAAACTCACTTATCGTTTCAGCAAGTCTGCCAACACCTTCGTCTAAAGGTAAAATTACTGGTATACCTAAAGATGCCTCTTTTTCTTTTTGATATTCCAAAGCTTCCTCTTTGGTCATATCTTCTGTATTCAATGTTACAGCCATTGTTTTAACTCCATACATTTTGATAAGAGCAATTTCTTGCTCAAGTGTTGGAATTGTACGCTTATAACCTTCGCAACCGTGGAAAAACTCTCTTTTAGGAGCATGTTGCAAAATTACTGCATCAGCCTCAGCAGAAATTAAAAACTCAGTACCACAAGGGCCTGTAGGATTTTGTAATGCAGACTGACCTTCGATAAAAATTACATCTGGCTTTTCATTTTCCCAACATGTTACTATAGCATGCTCTATTTCTCCAGAAATAAAGTCGTTAAGCGTAGAATCGAAAATAAATCCGTATTGTCCGCTTTGCATCCAACCTGTTTGGCCAGTATATATCATTTGTGTATTTAAACCAGCTTCAGACACTGCTTCTTTTAAAAAGCGAGAAGTTGTACGCTTACCCATGTTACAGTCTGTACCAATTACAGGAATTTTAGGGCAAGCAACATTTGAAATTTTACCAGTCCAGAAATGCAGGTCTTTGTTAGGCTTAGGTTTTCTAACATCAATTAGCTTTACATTATATACATTTGCCAGTTCAACAATTTCCGGAGTTTCACTTAAAAACTCATGCAAACCACTTACTATAGAATAGCCTGCTTTAATTGCTGACTTTATGAATGGTTTCATTTCATCAGGTAAAACACCACCTTTTGTAGCGATACCTACAATCATGTACTCAGCTTTTACAGGTGAAGTAGCTGTAAATGTTTCTATATCTCCATAAACAGGAATATTTCTTTTTTTCCCATCAAGCACCTCGCCTGCATCTTTACCAACAAATTTATGATCGATAATTCCTACTATATTGTAGCGATCGCTGCCTCTTATTAAACCATGTGCAGTTTTAGCTTTATGATGATCTAGAAGTCCGTTTGTTAAAACAATTGCGTTTCCGTCCATTATATATAAGATTATGATATTTAAATCAAAATTAGATTAGGCTTATGAAATAAACCACCAAATCGTATTATTTCTAAAGAAACATGTAAAAATTAAATCAAAACCATACAAAAAATTCAAATTTTACAAAACAAAAAAAGGAGAGCTAAATGCTCTCCTCTATATTCAATACTTTAAATATAATGATTATTCTTCTAGAATTACATCTTTCGTATTTTGCTTTGTTTTGCCCAATGGCAAGCTAAACCCAAAGTAAGGCATAAAATAATGATCTGCTTTAAAGCTTCCATCCTCTTGTAATGCATAAGTCCACTGGTAATCTGCACCAACTACTAAGAATTTATTTAATTGGTAAGACATTCTCATTCGAGCCAAAGAGCGATCGTCTAGCATAATTACATCTTCCAGGTCAACAAGATTACTTTTGATGTAAGTTGCTTTTAGAGAAAGTTTATCAAACATGTTAATTAACTCTGCATTTAACTGCATTAAAGCGGGTGTTTCTTCTGAAACCACATCTGGCATTAATAAGCTACCACTTACTCTTACTTTATCTAATAAAGTCGCTGAAAGCACTCCATAAATACCACTCATTTTTTCAGCAGTACCCAAAGAAATCATTCTTAAATCTTTGTTGATTTCGTAGTTCACATCAAAAAACTGTGGTAAGAAATGATCTGAATACCAAAGTCTATCAATTCTTGTATCTACTTTTAATACATTACCAATAAAGTTGATCTTGGCATTTACACCAACACTTAAACCATGTCCTTTTGAATAACCATCTGCAAGAGGAGTTCCTTCTGCTGCTCCACTTTCTATTTGGTCGTTAAAATAGGTAGCCAAAGAGTCTGATTGGTTTTTGCTAATTGATGCATATTGCACAGCACCCATTACAGTGATAAAAGGAATCTTAAGAAAAGTTACTCCCATATCTGTACTCCATGCAGAAATACCTTTATCAAAAAATACTGTTTTGTTTCTCACCTCGCCTTCTTCATCATTAATTTCTACTTGAGAGGTTTTGTCTCTATCTGTTACATAACTTCCACCAAACTCAAATGATCTCACAACAGGAATAGGCATTTTAGAAAATGGACGCACATAAGGTCTAACAGCCAAAAGGTTAAGCGAAGTGAGGTTGATGTCGCTATAAACACCTTCTACACCAAACATTCCATCTATGTTCACATCAAAGTTTAAACCTACTTTTCTTCTCTCGTAGCTTATAGAATTGGTGTAGTTATTTAAGAGAATACCATAACCGAGATAAGAACCAGTAATATCTCCAACTCTTACATATAATGGATCGCGCTTCTTAACTCCATATCTGAAATATCTTACTAATCTTAGTAAACCAACCCCTCTTTCAAATTCTTCTGTTCGCATTGAACCATCTTCGATGTTAAATAAAATAGGCACATCTAACCCAAGTCCGATTTTACCAAAGCCTAATTCTGGCTGTAACCTTGTTCCCACATATTGCTGATCGCCAATTTGCGTAAACCCGAAATTGCCTCTGAACACACTAGCACTGTCATTCATTCCGAAATAAGCATTTGCCAGATAGCCAACATCTATGCCCTCTGGTGTTTCTTCTGTAGTTGTATTTTCTTGTTCAGGTTCCTCATTGAAGTATTTTGAAGCATAATCTTCCTGAGCTTTTGTAGATTTGACACTTATAAATAAAACAGTAAGCAGTAAAATAACCTTGAAAGTATTTTTCATAGCATTGTTGTTAGGTTAATACCCGACATATACTTTATTGAGTATGACTAGCAAATGATGAATGGATGCATACGCCGGCTGTAATCTTCTAGTAAACGCATTGTTTTGTTAACGATTGTAAAAGGTCAGATTAATCAGTTATGCTTACTTTCAGACTAGCTAGTATTTCGATTTTAGAATGTATTACTGTTACTCTAAATTAAAATCAGCTCCAAAACATATTTTAATTGTAAATACTTAATTTTTAAAGACTAAGTAACCTCCCATAAAACTTATTAGGATGGAAAAGCTACTGAATTATATTGATGGTGAATTGCAAGAACCTGTAAGTGGAAATTTTATAGAAAATATAAATCCAGCTACAGGAGAAGCTTATGCACTAATTCCAGATTCAGATGAAAATGATGTGAACTTGGCTGTAGAAGCAGCAAATAAAGCGAGTGAAAGTTGGAGTACAACTACTGTGCAGGAACGCTCAGAGTGGATGCTGAAAATTGCCGAGATAATCGATGCAAATGCAGATACACTTGCATTAGTAGAAACTAACGATACAGGGAAACCAATTAACCTTTCAAAAACAGTAGATATACCAAGAGCAGCAGCAAATATGCGATTTTTTGCCACTGCAATACTTCATACTACAGATAATGCGCATATCACCAATCAACAAGCAATTAATTACACCAAAAGGCATCCATTAGGTGTAGTTGGCTGTATTTCTCCTTGGAACCTGCCTTTATATCTTTTTACTTGGAAAATAGCACCAGCACTAGCCACTGGAAACACAGTAATTGCCAAGCCTTCTGAGCTCACTCCTGCTACAGCTTTTTTGTTTTCTAAAATATGTAAAGAAGTTGGCTTACCTAAAGGAGTTCTCAATATTGTACATGGTTACGGAGATAAGGCGGGAGCTGCCATTGTTTCGCATGAAGATGTAAATGCCATTTCATTTACAGGTGGAACAGCTACAGGAAGTAAAATAGCATCTGTTTGTGCACCTTCATTTAAGAAAGTGTCTCTTGAGCTTGGAGGTAAAAATCCATTTGTAGTATTTGATGATTGCAATTTGGAAAATACTGTAGAAACCGCTGTTAGAGCTTCTTTTTCTAACCAAGGGCAAATTTGTCTATGTGGTTCAAGAATTCTGGTTCACGAATCTTGTTATGAAAGCTTCAAAAATGCATTTTTAGCCAAAACCAAGGAGTTAAAAATAGGCGACCCACTTGTGCCTTTTATCGATGTCGGCGCTGTTATATCAAATAACCATTCAGAAAAAATACTTTCTTACATAGATTTAGCAATTAAAGAAGGAGGTAAAATTCTAACTGGTGGAAACAAAACTCAAGTTGAAGGCAGATGCACAAAAGGCAACTTTATTACTCCCACCATTATTGAAAACCTTTCTGCTAATTGCAGAGTGAATCAAGAAGAAATTTTTGGCCCAGTAGTTTCACTTATGAAGTTTAAAGATGAAAAAGAAGCAATTACTTTAGCTAATGATTCAAAATATGGGCTGGCTGCTTCTGTATGGACGAATGATATTAATAAAGCGAATAGAGTTTCATCGGCCATAAAATGTGGTATTGTTTGGGTAAACTGCTGGATGTTAAGAGATTTAAGAACTCCATTTGGTGGCATGAAGCAATCTGGCTTAGGTAGAGAAGGAGGCGAAGAGGCATTAAGATTTTTTACAGAACCTCAAAATATCTGTATTCAAACAGGAAGCTAAACCTACACAATATTACACATGAAGGTTTTATTAAGTCAAATTCAATTTATAGCGCATCTACAAACTTAGCTATACGTAAATAGTTGTTAATACTAACAATATTAATTTGAGTGTAAGGGCAATTAAACCAAATAAAAAAACTAAGCTAACACTAAAAGACAAACTAAGATGCCCTATATATCAGATCCAGATTTAACCTTCTTGCAATATAGCAAACAGGAAGACCTCGATGTGCTGGTAAATTATATAACCAAGCTACCAAGTGGAAAAAAAAGGTTTAATTCGAGGTTAATGCGGTACGATCGTGTGCAAGAACATTTCCCAAACCACAAAAAATATTGGAACCTAATTGCTGCTGAAATTCAAAATTTTGGTGGGCATATTTTTGCTAATTTTATAACTGGCAAAGGTGTACCTTACAGGCATATGCTAGAAAGAGTATGTAAAAAATCTGGCATAGAATATACAAAAGATAAGTCTACCGAAAAGCTGGAAGTAATGCTCTTATCTAAGATTTTAATGGATTCTATGCAAAAAATGGATGCATCAGAATTACAAAATTTTATGAAGGAGATGAAAATAAACCCTCATGATTACACCCGCAAAACACTGAGTAATGATATAAAAAAGATCATTAGAAAAGAAAATATGAAACCAAGAGTGATTGGGGTTTTGTTAGCTAGTTCAGTAGCCAAGCTCGCAATTAGTAAATCTATGAAATACAGCATACTAAAAGGTTTAAAAATTGGCGCACATAAACTTTTTCTTGGAAAAACTGCTGCTGTATTAACTGGTCCATTAGGAATGGCTTTCACCACGGCATGGGTATTGAACGATTTAGCCAGACCAGACTATAAAATAATGACACCAATTGTGATTCAGATTGCGTATATGAGAATAGCAACCACTGAAAAAATGCAGCTAATATGTAAGGCTGCATAATTTTTTCGTTTTCACTATTATTACATAATTGTTAACTTTATGTAAATCAGATCAATTTTTTTTATTTTTTTTGCAAAAAAATTCCACTAACTCTATGTTATACTTTTTGGTAATAATAATTCCATTTGCTGGTTATATGGCATTTCTGATTTACCAGAACAATCTTCTAAAAAAAGATTATGATTTTATATTCAGCAAATTAAACGAGGTAAGCAAAAACTTAGAAGTAGGCAAAAACAACTCTTTAAAAGATCTGCATCAAGACATAATAGTTACCAGTAACTCTATAAAAAGACTGGAAAACTACATTACTGCTATCGAAGATTTTGCTGCCATACAAAAGCAAAGTGTTGTATCTAACACTTTTAAACCCAAAAGAGATAAGCTAAGAATACTTAAGAATAGAATCACGAAATTAGAAAAAGTGATTGAAAACAAAGAGGCTGAGGCAAAACAACCTACAACAGCAAGTTAATTTCTACCTAGATTCTTACATCATCGAAAGACTGTTTTAATTAAAAATAAATGTGGATTTAAATTCGAATAAATCCACGTTTATCTGCTTTTCCTATGAATTCCCCCCTAAAATAGTATCGTTTCAAAGAATTTTCTTACCTCAAAAAGCGCAGTTATCTTATATTTGCATGCTTCTGAAATCTAAAACAGAAACAGTTCTTTAACAGATATTTGGATAACGTTAATAAATCATCCACATTTCTTACATCATATTTATTTATTTTTGGCAAAGGTAGGTACAGTTAAACCTTTATAACTTTTTTGAATCTAATAGCCAGATCAAAAAGTTAAAAAATCTTCCAAATATTACTTACTAAAAGCCAAACCATTTATTAAAGAGTAACATTTACTAAATACATTACTCAATGAGACTAAAGACTTACAAAAAGATCTTAAGTATTTTACTTTTACTGGGCTACTCACTTTTAACTCAGGCAGGTAATAATACGAATCCAACTGGCAACAAACCGAATGCAACTATTGGCATAAGTGGTAATTCAACCATCGCTACTAATGACGATACTCCTGTAAGTCCATTTGCTGGTATAACTATCACATCCGAAAGTACAAATATTATTACACTTGAGATTTCATATAGTGATGAAACTTATGGAACGCTCACATTAAATGAAAATGAAATTGCAGCAGATGGCAGTACTGACTTTAGCGCTTTAGGTAGTTCAGCAACTGAAATAACAGATTTTCTAGACAATATTGTTTTTACTCCAACACAAAATCTTGTAGCTGTTGGTACCTCCACTTCTACTATACTTACAATTAAAGTAATAGAAGATGGTGCAGAATCAACAGAAACGATTACTGTAAATTCAACCTCAGTAAATGATGACCCTACCATTACTAACTCAGGAAGCAATACATTTACAATTAATGATAATAGTACAGAAACTCCTTTTGCAGGCTTAACAATTGACGATGTTGATGCTAATGAAACTTTCACTGTTGCTATCGATTACAATGTTAATAATGGGAGCTTAGGTGGTTCAACAACAAGTCGATATACTTTTAATGGAAGTTTGACTCAAGTTAATACTACTCTCCAAAACCTTGAATTTGACCCTGCGGAAAATAGAGTTGCTCCCGGAAATACACAAGAAACAACCTTTGAAGTAACAGTGGAAGATGACAATGAAGGGTCAGCAAGTTATAATTCAATATCTGTTATTTCTACTTCAGTAAATGATGCCACTCTAATTACTTATAGTGGCAGTGCTGCAAGTAGTATAAATGATACTCAAACCGCTACACCTTTTGCAAACATCAATATCATAGACCCTGATCCAGTAGCTATTACTGTAAACCTTTATTTTAATGACGACCATGGGGCAGTTTCCTCACTTGGTGGATTTTCTGGTAATGGTGGCTTTTATTCTATGACAGCTGAGGCTAGTACTATAGAAACAAATTTAAAAGCAATAGTTTTTACACCTGAACTTAATGACATTGCAGTTGGCGAGACAAGAGAAACAACATTTTATTTAATCACTAACACAGGTGTTTCAAACAGTCAAACAACAGTTACTGTAACTCCAGTAAATGATGCTCCTGTGCTTAGTGGATTAGCAACAGATCCAATTGCTATAAATGACAATGAAGAAGATGTAGATATATTTAGTAGTGTAGAAGTTACCGACCCAGATAGAAATGCATCAATTAGTGTAACTACAAGTATATCACCCAGTGGTAGCGGAACATTAAATAATGTTCCTAGTCCATTTTCTGGTTCACCTGAATTAATACAGACTTATTTAAGAAGTATCACTTTTACTCCAAATGAGAATAATTTCACTTTAGAAACAGCAGTAACAATAAAGATTACTTTAGATGATGGAGCTGTAATTGAACCTGAAGAATATAGTGTAATCGTCGAGGTTACTCCAATTAACGATGCTCCTTCCTTCACTAACCAACCACTTAACAGTTATCCACCATTAACTGAAGGGGAAAACTTCACTTTTGAGGCAGAAGCTGAAGATGCTGATCCAGGTGATGTCTTAGAATACTCAATTGATCCAGAATTACCCCCTTCCTATTGGTTAAGCTTTGATCCCAGTACCGGAATAATTGATGGCACTCCAGAAGATGGAGATGATGGAATATATACGTTTACTATTTCGGTTTCAGATGGAGAAGAAACGGTTTCACAAAACCCATTTACTTTAATTGTTACTCCTAACAATACAGCACCAGATTTTACAGTACCAAATATTATAACCATAGAGCAAGGAGGCAGTATAACTGTACCAATCTCTGACATTCAAGTATATACAGGTAATACGAATAACGACCAAAACCAAACTATTACAAGCGTATCAATTACCAGTTCTAATACTACGTTAGTACCTAATGCCAATTTAAGTCATAATTATGATGTAAATAACCCTACTAGTGGATTTACTCTAGACATCCAAACAGCGCCTAATGAAAGTGGTTCCGCTGCTATTTATGTAACTATTACTGATGATGGTTCTACAAACAATACAACCACCAAATCTTTTATTGTAGAAGTTAATTCAAATACAGATGCTCCTGTAATAACTGGTCAAGATTCTCTTAGTGTGTCAGAAGATGAATCTATTACCTTATTAATAGATAACATTCAGTTTACTTATGACGGTAACTCAGATAATGTTTCTATAGCCACAATTACTGCGTTTGAAAATGGTAATTACACTGTAAATGGCAACCTTATAAGCCCTATTGCTAATTTTAACGGATACCTCGAAGTTCCTGTAACAATTAAAGATAGTGAAGGAAATACAAGTTCAGTATATCAGATTGATATCAAAGTTCTTTCTGTAAATGATCCTCCTATAATAACTGGACAATACGATATTGAAATTGATGAAGACGACTCAAGAGAGGTAAAAATCAATGATTTAATTGTTACTGATGTAGACAATACAGTTGATGATTTTACTCTTAGTGCATCAAATGGAACTGGTTATACCCGTGAAGGAAATACTATAACTCCTATAGAGAATTTCTTTGGTACACTTACAGTCCCAGTAATAATTAATGATGGTAGTGCTAATAGTAACACATTTAACGTGACTATTACTGTAACACCAATAAATGATGCGCCTACCATTTCTACAATATCAGATGTAGAAGTATCAGACGATGCAGGACAAACCTTACTAATTAATTTTGGTGGTGTAGATGCTGGTCCTTTTGAAGATGACCAAAATGTAGTTTCTGTAACTGCAGTAAGCTCAAACCAAGCCTTAATTCGCGATAGTGATATTAATGTATTTTACTCTACCAATCAGGAAAGTGGGCAAATTGAATTAGAAACAATACAGTTTGCAAGTGGCACAGCAGTTATTACTGTAACAGTGCAAGATGATGGTGGTACTGCAAACGGAGGGATTAATTTTAAAACAACAACATTTACTGTAACTGTAATTGGTAAAAATACAGCACCTACCTTAGCATTTATCTCAGATATTACTCTACAAGAAGGAGATGCACCTGCCCCAGTAAGTTTACAAAACATACGTGATGGTGATGATGGTAGCCAAGAAATAACCATTACCGCAACTAGTAGTAATACTGCTTTAATTCCTAATCCAACAATTAGTTATAGCCAAGGGGATACTAGAGGTACCTTAATATATAAAGTAAACGAAGGCAAAACAGGCTCTACAACTATTACAGTAACTGTAAAAGACGATGGAGGAACTGATAATAGTGGAGTTGATACTTATTCAGATGAATTTGTTATTACTGTAGTTAGTGTAAACGACCCTCCTACAGTTGATGCCATTGCTGATACCACTATTCTTGAAGACACTGAAGAGTTAATTATTGAATTAACAGGAATTACAGATGGTGATGCTGATGAAGTACAAGGCCTGACCATCGAAGCAACTAGTAGCAGACCAGAAATTATTGGTGATCCTGAAGTGAATTACACTGCTGGCGCATCTACTGCTCAATTAATTCTAAATCCAGTAGCTAATGCCAATGGAGTTTCTACAACAATTACAGTTACTATAACTGATGATGCAGATGATCCTGAGGAGACTACAATGACTTTTAGGGTTTATATCACACCTATAAATGATGCTCCAACCATTTCTAAAATCAACTCAACAAATAGTATCTCAATAATTGAAGGAGCTGATACTTACACTCAAGCATTATCTGGAATTACAGATGGAGACACAGAAACTGAACTGCAAAGTGTGGTATCTGTAACAGCAAGCTCAAAAAATCAAGAAACGTTTTTTGACGAATTAAGAGTGGAGTATAGAGATGGTGATACTAATGGTGATTTAGTTTTCACTTTAGATCCTGATATAAACGGTCAAGATACAATTACAATCACTGTAATGGATAATGGAGGTACTGACAATGGAGGTATAAATACTACCACAATGGATATTTATATAGACGTAATTCCATGGAATGATCCTCCAACAATTAACACTCCTGCTAATAAAGAAGATATCCTGAAAAACTCAGAAGGTGGTTGTATCACTTTAAATGGTATTACTGATGGAGACCCCGAGCTTGATCAAAATGTTACAATTTCTGCCTCAAGTAGCAGACCTGATATTATTCCTGATCCAGTAATTAGTGACTTTAAACCTGTTGATGGAACTGCTACACTATGCTATGAGATAGTACCAGATGCAAGGGGCACTGCTATCATCACTTTAACACTTGAAGACGATGGTGAAGGCCCAGGTTCAAATATCAAAACTACTACATTTACACTATCTGTAGGTCTAGTTAATAATGCTCCTATCATTATCGGTGAAGATGGACAAGCTCTAGATGAATTAAATTTAACGACAACTAAAGATGTACCATTAGATATTTGTTTCTCAGTTATTGATGAAGATCAGGATGAAATTGAACTTGGCGAAATAATAGAAAGAAATGCGAATGCCAGTGGTGAAATTGATAATAGCACTTTCTCATTTAATGGCGATAGTTTGTGTTTTGTTTATGATACTTATGACGACGTACTCTCAGGTGAAGATTGGTTTGAATTTACAATTTGTGATGGTGTAGTTGGAGATGCTGCTTGCGATACAATTAGAGTAAACATTACCATTTTACCTTCATCAGAACTAAAAATATACAATGGAATCTCTCCTGGTAATCCCGATGGAAAAAATGATGAATGGTTTATAGAGGGTATTGAATACTATCCAAACAATACAGTACAAATTTATAGTGCTAATGGAACCATGGTATTTGAAGCCAATGGCTATAATAATGATGATAAAGTCTGGAAAGGTGATTCTAATACTGGTATTACACTAGGGAGTCGACAATTGCCAACAGGAGTTTATTACTATGTAATCAACTTTGGTGAAGGTAGCATTGAACCTAAAAAAGGAAGTGTATTTATTAGATAAATGCATTTTCTATTTAACTCTCTATTGACAAATAATTAAATAAGATAATTCTTTACTGATGGTTATTAAATTTAATAAACTAAAAACATTAATTGCACTGGTATTCTTGATAACCTCAGGTTATTTAAAAGTATCTGCACAACAACAAATTCTTCAGACTCAGTATATGTTTAATGGCCTATCCATTAACCCTGCATATGCTGGTTCTCACGAAGCATTAAGCCTTACTGCACTTTATAGATCTCAATGGGCTGGCTACAACGAGGGGGCTCCTTACTCCTATTCTTTATCTGGCCACATGCCTATAAACAGAACAAGAATCGCGATTGGTGCAATGGCTTTTAATGAGAGTTTAGGAGAGAAACAAGAAATGGGATTTCAAATGGCATATGCCTACAGAATTCCATTAAGCGATGGAATTCTTTCTATGGGTTTACAAGCAGGTGTGATCAATGCAAAACTTAATGCTAATTACTATCTGTTTAACCCAGATGACCCAAATTTTCCTACAGGAGAAATTTCTAGCTTTATGCCTACATTTGGTGCAGGTCTATATTATAGTAGCGATAATCTTGTACTTGGCTTTTCAATCCCTAACCTAGGTATTTATAACAATGGCGAAGGCGAAAATCAAGTAGTATCGATAGAAGAAATAAGACACTACATTTTCTCAGCAGGATACATCTTCGACTTAAACAACGACCTAAAACTTAAACCTTCTTTACTTACCAGATACAAAGAAGGGCAAGGTGTTGAGATAGACTTAAATACAACTTTAGTTATAAATGAAACATTTTGGTTGGGCGCATCTTACAGACATTTGAATTCTATAAACTTTTTAAGTCAAATTCAATTAACTAACCAATTGCAATTCGGATATTCTTACGATTTCCCTATAAACAGTGAAATTAATCAGGTAAGCTCAGGGTCGCACGAGATTATGCTAAACTACAGATTTAGAATATTTAGTGGTGGAGATTCAGCTCCATCGCCAGGTTTTTTCTAAAACTAATTATGATTATCTTAATTTGTAATTATTTTTATTAAGTAAATTCCAAAAACAGCATGATCACTAACCCCTATACCTATTTTTAGATCCATTGCTAACACAAAACAATCATGAAGAGTCTAAAAAATTTCATCTATTGTACGCTTTTACTACTCACATTGAGTTTTGGTGTGAATGCTCAAGTTATCAACCCTGTTAAATCTTTAGTTAAAAAGGCAGATAAATATTTCGATAGGGGATCTTACGGCGTTGCTGCCGAAATATATCTTGAAGCTTTAGAAAAAGACGAAGATGACAATGAAATTCAATTGAAACTTGCAGAGTGCTATCGTTTATTAAATCAGCCAGAAGATGCTGAGTACATGTACAGGCACTTTATGGATAACTCTAATTTTATAGATAGTCAGAACCCTATATATAAATATTATTTTGGACTGATACTAGAACAAAACGGAAAGTATAGCGAAGCAAGAGAATGGTTCGAAGTGTACAAAGAAAAGAAACCAGATGATCAAAGAGTGTTAACTAAATTAGAAAGTATTGAAAACATTTCTATACACTTTCAAGACTCATCTAAATACGAAGTCTCTGTACTTAGATTAAACTCTTATAAAGAAGATTTCGCTCCTCGCATTTACAGGAACGGAGTAGTTTTCGTCTCAGACAGAAGACCACCTTACATTGAAGACGGAATCTACAACCCAGACAGTGTATATTACAGAGAGTTATATTTTAGTGAAATTCTTGAAGACGGCACCCATGCCAGTCCTAAATTATTTTATCCAGAATTAAATTCAGGTTATCACAAAGGGCCTATTGCATTCTATAACAATGAAAAAAGTTTGGTTTACACAAGGTCTTCAAAATCTGGAATGAGTGTAGATAAATTTAGTATGTATTTCGTGCAGCAGGCTGTTGATAAAGATGAGTGGATTGATAGAAATGCTTTTGCTTTTAATGGCAAAAACAACAATTTCAATGTAATGCATCCAACGCTTAATGAACAAGGTACAGTTTTATATTTTGCGTCTGATATGCCAGGTGGATTCGGAGAAACAGATATTTATAAGTCAACATTAGATGAAAATGGCAAATGGTCTATTCCTGAAAACATGGGAGCAATTATAAATACTGCTGAATCTGAATCATTTCCATTTATTACGAATGATAACAAGCTGTATTTTACATCAAATGGCCACGGTGGTTTAGGAGGGTTAGATATTTATGAAATTAACTTATCAGCAGAACAACAAAAGGTAGTTAACCTTGGCTTCCCTATTAATAGTAACAAAAATGATTTTGCTATCACTTTTGATGAAAGGGGTTACAAAGGTTATTTTAGTTCTACCAGAGACCATGGCGAAGGAGGCTCAGATATTTATAGCTTCACTAAAAACATTTATACAAATGGCCAAATTTCTGATCAAAGTTCTGGTAAAGCCATAGAAAATGCTTACGTAATTTTTGCTGAAAAAAATACAGGTAAAATAATCGGAAATGTAACAGACTCAGAAGGTAAATATCGCGCTCAATTAGATATTGATGGGTCATACATAGTTACTATAATGAAAGATGGTTACATAACTAAATCTGGCCCTAAAGTTTCTACATTTGGTTCTTTTGATAAAATCATAAGTAAAGACCATAACTTTAACATTTCTAAAGAAGATATTATTAGTAAGGGTTATGTATATGATAAAAGTACTGGTTCTACCGTAAGTGGAGCTTTTGTTACACTGTATGATTCAAAAGCTTTAAAAGAATATATAATTCAAACTTTGTCAGACGGAAGCTACATATTCAAATTAGAGCCAGAGAACTTATATACCTTAAGAATTGATGTTCCAGGATACTTTACACAAAAAACAGATATTGATACTTTTGAAGAAGGAAAAGTAAAATTCATTCATGATTTTAGCATGAAAAAAGTCACTCCAAATGTGCCATTATTATTAGAAAATACAACTTACAATGCTAATAAAGGTGATATTGCTCCAGAAACCGAAGATGAACTAGACGGACTGGCAATGTATTTAAAGGCAAATCCTAAAATGTTAGTTGAGATAAGAGTACATTCTGATGGCATTGGTTCAGCATCTAACAATAGACAAATTACAGAAGACAGAGCTTCTTATATCAGATATCACCTAATTAAAAAAGGAGTTAATGCATTAAGAATTAACACAGCTGGATTAGGAGATCAATACCTTTTAAACAATTGTATTGAAGAAAAAGACTGTGATGAAGCAGAACATAAAATTAATCGTAGAGTTGAAGTAAAATTCACTGTAGTATCTACTGAAGAAGAAACTGCTCCACCTCCAAGTAATGGATGGTAAAAATTATAAATCACATAAAAAAGGCGAATAGAAAATGATTCTATTCGCCTTTTTTATTAAATCTTTATATTAATTAATCACCAGTGGTTCAATTATAACTCATATTTATTTCCATCAAAAATTTAGATTTTGTTATATAATTTTGAGAAGGATAATAAATAAAAAGGCAGGTATTGCTGGCAATTGTTTTTATAATGTCTTTATGAAGATTCATTGGTAATGCAGGACATCCAAGACTTCTACCTAATCTTCCATATTGTTTTACAAAGTCTTCGCTCACATATTCAGCCCCATGAATCACAATAGCTCTTTCTTTAGCATTATCATTAATCCCTTTTTCCTGTCCGTTTAAATAAAGAGAAAGACCATGTTTACCTATATAAGTGTTTCCTGTAGTATAAAAGCCAAGACTACTCTGAAATGAACTTGGTATATTCGAGAACTTTGTAGCATACTCAACACCGGTATTTCTTCCATGTGCCACTAGTGTATGATATAGAACTTTACCAGTTTTTAAATCAATAACCCAGAGTCTTTCTTTTGTTGAGCTAATACTAAAATCGATAATACTTAAAATCTCTTTTTTAGCACTTACTAACCCATCTTCTTTCATTTTTAAGAAACCAGTCATTGCTTTTTCAAAAACATCAGGACTTGGTAAAACTGTAAAGTTTTGCTTCTTAATTAGCTCGTAAGTAGTACTAATAATAGCTCTTTTGGTAGGAAGACCTTTGGCTGCAACTAATTGGAAAGAACAGAATGAAATAATAAAAAAGTAGATAAACAGCTTAATTTTTTGACTCATCAGATAAATCCTCTTATTAACAATGATTAACAAAACTCCGAAAGTAAAAAAATTATATCAAAAATAATACTCACATTGCTCGATAAAATCTATTAACATGTATTATTTAATCATTTATGTTAACTTTTATCTTATATATTTTCTTCAAATAAACATATTTATAAAATCAATGCTTAACTCAAAATACGATTTGTGATTATTCCACAAACGAATAACCTTCTATTTTTCCATATGGAATGGAAAGGAACCGATTTTTATTACTTCTACCTTATCTTGATTTTGCTGAGAAATTATTGCGTAAGAATCTTTATATTTTCTCATTATTTTATGAGCTTTTTTTTCAATTCCAGTAACATTTAGTACTGATGCAAGATAATCAGCCTTCTCGGCACTAGGAGCAATCACTGTACTTGCTACACGCTTTGTTATAGGCTTCCCTTCAATTGGATTTATAATATGAGAGTATTTAATGCCTCCCAACTCAAAAAATTGATACATATCACCTGAGGTAGCAATAGACGCATTCTCTATTATCACCTCTTTATTTTCATCTTCTAAACCAGTATTAATTATTATCTGCCAACCTTTTGTATTAGGTGGAGCTTCACCACAATACAAATCTCCACCAGCATCTATCAAAACAGATTGAAAACCGTGTTTCTTAAAAATTTTGAAAGCTTCGTCTGCTGCATAGCCTTTTGCTATTCCACCAAAATCTAGCCTCATCTCGGAGGATTGAAATGCCACTGTCTTATTAGCTCTATCAAGTTTTAATTTCTTATAACCTGATTCATCCTTACAATTATTTATAGCTATATTATCGGGTAATTCTTTTCTTCGTCGAGCTCTTCTCCATACTCTTATACAACTTCCGGCAGTAGCATCGAACAATCCTTTTGTCTTTTTTGACACTTCAACAGAGCGACATATCATATACCATAAGTCATCTGAAACCTTGTAATATTTTCCAGGAATTATATTATTACAAAGCTGATTTAATTCACTTTCTGGATGATAATCACTCAAAATATTATTTAACTCCTCTACCCTATCAAATGCTGCATTAGCAGCGTTTTGTGCATCCAATGAATCTTTTGCATAGCATACAAATTTGAAAACTGTACCCATAAGTGGTTTTTCAAACTGTAATCTTAAAAAATCAGTAGGCTGACTTTTACAGAAATTAATAAAAATAAAAGAAACAAGTATGGCGGCTAAGGTTTTAGAGTTTATTACTCTCATATGTTTTATTTATTAGTTTTAAGCAAGCAAATTAATAATTCTAATATTGCACACTACAATTAATAAGTCCGATTTTGAAAAGCTGTGTAAATCACAAAATAAAATTTGTTTATTTACAGCCTATACACTCCAAATCAGTCAAGTAAATATACATTTTTACTTAATTTTACTATTTACTTCTACCTCAACCAAATAGCATATAACTTTTACTTAGTTTAAAGTCGAACAAATTTCATTTCTCTTTTAAGGATTTTATGAAGTCAAAAAAAATAAGTTTGTATACAGCTACTTCCATAGTTGTAGCCAACATGATAGGTACAGGTGTTTTTACAAGTTTGGGGTATCAGGTAATTGATATTAAATCTGTTTTTCCGCTTTTGATATTATGGGTAGTAGGTGGTATAACTGCACTTTGTGGAGCATTAACTTATGGCGAATTAGCAGCCAGTCTACCTCGCTCTGGAGGAGAATATAACTTTTTAAGAGAAATTTATCATCCATCAATTGGTTTTGTTTCAGGTTGGGTTTCTGCCACTGTTGGTTTTGCAGCTCCAACAGCACTAGCTGCAATGGCACTAGGTAAATATGCAGAAAGTGTGCTACCACAACTTAATGCCACTTATCTTGCTGCTATCGTTGTTATCGGGTTAACAATACTTCATGCTAGTAACAAAAATTTTGGAAGCAAATTCCAAAATTTGTTTACTACTGTAAAAGTGATCTTGATTTTTTTATTTATTGGCGCAGGTTTTTTTATAGAAATCCCTCAATCTATAACAATACTACCTCAACCCGGAGACTTTGAAATATTATTATCCCCTGCATTTGCGATATCGCTCATTTATGTTTCTTATGCTTACACAGGTTGGAATGCCGCTGCATATATTACCAGTGAGATGGAAAATCCAAAGAAAAATGTACCGCTAGCGCTTTTTCAGGGCACTTTATTGGTAATGGTTCTATATGTATTACTCAATTTTATATTTCTTTACACAGCCTCTATGAGTAGCTTAGAAGGTCAAATTGAAATAGGTTATATCTCGGCTATTCAAGTTTTTGGAGAGACAGGTGGTAAATTAATGGGCATTACCATTTCACTATTATTAATTTCTACTGTGAGTGCAATGGTATTTGCAGGCCCTAGAGTAATGCAGGTAATGGGAGAAGATATATCATTCTTTAGTTTCCTCTCTAAGACAAAAAATGATATTCCTAGAAATGCCATCATCTTCCAATCTGTATTAACCTTATTGTTTATATTCTCTTCATCTTTTGATCAAGCTTTAACTTTTGCTGGATTTACCTTAAGCCTAAATACATTTTTAACAGTAGCAGGTGTATTTGTACTTCGAATTAAAAAACCAGCTTTGGCAAGACCTTTTAAAGTTCCTGGTTATCCTATTACTCCACTAATATTTTTAATACTTGTTGGATGGACACTCATATTTATATTAAGAGATAAACTTACAGAATCTCTAGTAGGTTTGGCAACAGTTTTTGCAGGCTTTATTATTTATTTTCTGATAATTAGAAATAAAAAAAGCGATTAGTATTACTACTAACCGCTTATATATATTTTATAATTCCTTCTGAAAAATTATTCGCTTGGTCTCTTTCTTAATTGAGTACTAACTCCAACCCAGCATCCAACAGAGATAGACTCACCTTCTGCCATACCCATAGTGAATATATCTTGCAATGATGGGAATTGAGCTCTTGCCTGAGCCATTTTAGAAGAGTTTCCAGCTTTAGCATACATATCATAAGCTGCTAAGAATACTGCTCTTGCTTTAACTGGGTTAGGATCGCTACAGTCGCTACTACTTCTCATGTATAAGTCTCCGATTAACTCATAAGACTTACCAGCAATACTATTGTCAAATTCGATAGCTTGCATTGCAAGTTTTCTAGACTCAGCTTTTTTACCTTGTACACTTTTTAATAAAGCAATATCGTAAGTAAGTTCCGCTTTTTTCTCAGTGTCTTCACCAGCAAGCTCAATTCCTTTTTCTTTCCATTCAATTGCTTTATCATAATCTTTTTCGATTTGATATTTCTGAGCAATTGTACTTGCAAGACCTGCAGTTGGCTCTTGCTCATAAACATTTTGAGCAGCAATTAAGAAAAGAGGATCATCAGTACATTTGTCGTTCAACATGTATTTGATAGCTCTTTTTGCTGTTTGAATATCATCTGGATTATTTTTAAGAACATCACCCATTTTAGTTCTTACAAACTCACAATCTATTTTAACAGCCTTAGCTAACAAACCATCAACTTTACCTTGTAGATCTGCCCAGTTTTCAGCTTCAGAACCACTTGAAGCATTCTCATTTTCTTCAATAGCAGCAGAAATAGCCTCGTAATCTGCTAAAATTTCCTCTTCAGTAATTTTCTTCCTTGCAGCAAGGTTTACAGAAGCTAGCATGTAAAATGTAAAGTTAGTTCTTGATGTCTCTTTACCGTTAAGCTCAAATATTTTTTTATAAAGATCATACATTTTTTCCCATTTTTCAGGATCTTCTCTGTCTTTATAATAGAAGTAAAACTTACGACCTTTTCTTTCTAATACATCACTCTCTTCACCAAAGTTTTTGATTCTATCATCGTATAATTTTAGAATCATATCTTGGTAAGCAATTATTTTTTGAGGATCTGTTCCTCCGCTTTCTTCTTTTTTAAGCAACTCCTCATAAAGATCTACTCCTTTAATATATAAACCCACATTTAAATTTGGTGTATTATCATACAACCATTCAAAAGGGGCAATAGCATTAGCATAATCTTTCAATTGTAAGTTATCAGAAAATAACGCGTACTTTTCTTTTGCAGCACCAGGATCTGAACCCCAGCACCATCCATCTTCACACCCATCGCTTTGAGCGAAAGAAGTCTGTGCAAACAGAATAGCAAATAACACTAACAGAGGGAATGTTTTCATAATTGTGCTCAGTTTTAATTAATTCTACGTCTTACGAACCATCGATCATTTACTGTAAGACCGACTTTAAATTGTATAAATTCTTCTGAAACATCGTTGCTGGAACCACCAGCTTTCGCTGTTCCATAAATAAATGCAAAATTTAAATTTGAAAAACCTCTATTTACCGGTAAAGAAAAACCTACACTAGCTGATAGTTTTTCTACCTGATCTCCATCGACCTCAAAAGGTAACTGTTGATATGATACCCCTGCTCTATATGCTACTCTTTTAAAGTAGTTAGATACAGAAGTTATATCAGGTACCCACTCTGCTCCTAATCTGTAAGTATATGTATCGTTTAAATCACCATCTCCATCAAAATCTCTAAAGTCTGTCCAAGACTGCTTGCTTATATCTATACCAATTACATAAGTATATTGTTTTTCTATACTTATACCAAATGCTATTTCAGAAGGCATTGTAATATGTCCTCTTTGGTTATTGGTAAGTGTATCTCTCAACTGCTGATCTGATGATGTATAGTAATTTCTAACAATTTCTTCGTGTTGTTTTACATTTAAATTAGAACCTATAGTATAAGTTCCACCCACGTTTAAAATCATTTTCTCACTAATTTTTCCTGAGTAATTGATTGCAGGTTTAAATGTAAAGTCTGAAACCGCTATTCTTTTTAGAAATTCAACATTCGAAGTAGTTGAAGAACTAATTAAGGTACTATACGATGATGTAGTGATAGAACCAAAATTATATGCGATCTCTAAACCAGCTGTTAAGCCTTTATAAAGTCTTACTCCGTTAGACCAATATACCTGATTTACCCCTCCACTATAATCGTAATCATACTGAACATAGGTAGAAGTTGATGGTATTTGTTCCGTTGATGAAGTTTCGAAATTCACAATACTATATGGTTTTAAACCTGCACTGGTAACCCAGTTTTTATTTACAGGAAAGCCAAAAGAAACATAACTTATATTTCCACCAAAGTCTGTTTGTTCTTTACTGCCTTCTGTAATCGTTTTATACTCAGAATAAACTCCTGCATCAAAATATGTATATTGGTTATAAACCAAGTTTGCTGGATTGAGAGCATTTCCATATAATGGATGCGGATTACTAATCCCAACTCCTCCCATTCCATCATTTCTTACATTTCCTTGGCTTACAATATCACCTATACCCAAAATAGAAAAAGGAGAATTGCCGCCTTGTCCTAAACAAACCTGAGCAAAAGCTAAGAATACAATGGTATAAACAAACTTAACCTTTAGCACTTTTTCTAAATTAATTGACATATATATAGTCGCTTTTTTAATGAATAAAATACTGTGTCTAACCATAACTTAATCCTTTACCTCCTCTTCTAGTATTTTATTTAAACCTTGTAAAGTAAGGTGCTGATTTACAAAGATGGTAGCTTTTATGCTACTTTCAAAAAATTTTGCATCTCCTCCACAAAAAATAACATTAATTTGTACAAATTTTTCACGGTATTCTCTAATTATCCCCTCTAATTCTAGTCTAACTCCATGAAAAACGCCCGATTTCATACATGTCTGGGTATCATACCCAATTAAATCCGGTGCTTGATCAATTTCTACCATAGGCAAAGCATTTGTAAATTTATGCATAGCATTGAACCTCATTTTCATTCCAGGCGAAATTCCTCCTCCAAGGTATTTTCCATCACTGGTAATAAAATCGTAGGTTATACAAGTTCCCAAGTCTACAACCAAGTTGTTTTTCTCTGGATATAGCGCATATGCTCCTGTAACTGCAGCAAGCCTGTCCATTCCGAGTGTCTTAGGAGATTTGTAAGTGTTGATTATCGGTAGCTGAGTTTCTGGCGTGAGATGATAAACATCCGAATCACTACAAATATATTCAAGAATATCATCAAATTGATTATTTACCTTGCAAATTATTGTATTAGCAGGCTTTTTTTTCTTCAAAAACGCAGAAATTTCTTCTTTATCGCTACTTTCCCAGATTTCTACCAACTCGCCAGACTGGAAGATTCCGGCTTTTAACCTGGTATTACCTACATCAATCACTAGGTTCATAAAGCTTTATATTAAATTTGTGTTGTAAAGAATTTTATTTTAAATGTTGGAAGCCAATTTTCAGAAAAATTATTTAGTCGTTATTGTTGGACCCACTGCCGTCGGAAAAACTGAATTAACTGTAAACCTCGCCAAACAGTTCGATGCAGAGGTTTTGAATGCAGATTCCAGACAAATCTACAAGGAATTGTCTATTGGAACAGCAAGACCCACCCATGAAGAAATGGGTGATATAAAACATTACTTCACAGGTATACTATCCCTCTCTGAAAATTATAATGCAGGAAAGTTTGAAAAAGATGCTTTGGAAATCTTATATAAGATCTATAAAAATAAAAATATAGCTTTCTTATCTGGCGGTTCGGGCTTGTATATTGACGCTGTTTGCAAAGGATTTGATGAATTACCCACTGTATTACCAGAAATCAGAACTGCATTAGAAACTGAGTGGAAAAATAACGGCTTAGAAAATTTAGTTAATGAACTTAAAGAAAAAGATTTAGCGTATGCTCAGAAAGTAGACAGTCAAAATCCACATAGAATTATTAGGGCATTAGAGATTATTCGAAGCACAGGTAAAACTTATTCTTCTTTTAGACAATCCAATTTAAAAGAGCGGCCATTTAAAACCATTAAAGTAGGATTAAGCCGAGAACGAGAAAAGCTTTACAATAGAATTAACCTACGAATGGATAAAATGCTAGAAGCAGGTTTAGTGGAAGAAGCTAAGAAATACATTCAATACAGAGATTGCAATGCGCTACAAACTGTGGGTTACAAAGAAATATACGACTATTTTGATGGGAACTACGAGTGGGATGAAGCTGTAAGGCTCTTAAAAAGAAATACTCGTAGATTTGCAAAACGACAGATGACCTGGTTTAGAAGAGATAATGAGATAAGCTGGTTTCATCCATCACAAGAAAAAGAAATTTCACTATACATAAAAGAGAACATTGAAAAAGATAATTAACATAGGTACAAGAGGTAGCAAGTTAGCTTTATGGCAGGCTTATTATGTTGAAGAACTGCTAGTAAAAGCAGGTTATGAAACCAACATAGTAATTATAGAAACCAAAGGAGACAAAATTCTTGATAGAAGCCTCGCCAAAGTAGGTAGCAAAGGCATTTTTACCGAAGAGCTTGAAACCCAACTCTTAGAAGGTAAAATCGACATTGCTGTACATAGTGCCAAAGATATGCCTTCTGACTTGGGAGAACATTTCAAGATTATTGCATTTACAGAAAGAGAACAGGTAAATGATGTAATTATCTCTGATAACAAAGCTCTTTTCGAGAAAGACAAAATAGTATTAGGTACATCATCTGTAAGAAGAACTGCTTTGCTAAAAAAATATATGCCAGAAGCTGAAGTAGTAAACATGCGTGGCAACCTGCAAACAAGAATTCGTAAGATGCAAGAAGGCCAATGTGATGCTTTAGTTTTGGCTTTTGCAGGAGTACACAGAATGGGCTACGACAATATGATTGTTAAACACCTGCCTGCTGATGTATACATCCCGCCAGTTGGGCAAGGTAGTGTAGCTATAGAAGCGGCAGTATCTATCGACTCAGAGGTAGAAAAAAGTATTGTTGATGCTATTAATCATACTGAATCTGCCTTATGCCTTTTAGCCGAAAGAGCATTTTTACATAAACTACAGGGTGGTTGTAGTATTCCTGCTTTCGCAAGCGCTTCAATTTCTGAAAACAATTCTATTACAATTAAAGGTGGTGTTATTAGTCTTGATGGGAAAGAATTAATAGCAAGTGAACAAACAGGCAAAACAACTGAAGCAGAAACCCTTGGAAAGGTATTGGCAGAAGAAATTTTAAATAGTGGTGGTAGAGAAATTTTAGCCAGTATAAAAGCCCAATAGTGATTTTTTCATAATAAGTGTTTACCTTTTATATAGATTCCGTATTAATAATTGGATTATAAACCAGAAGATTAAATTTAAAAAAGGACACTATTATGAAACAATTACTTATTTTATTTATTGGTTTTCTAGCCATTTCTTTCAACCTAAATGCACAGAGTTGTAACCCGTTTTTCAACTACACCGAAGGAACAATGGTTGAACTCACTCATTACAACGCAAAAGGAAAAGAAGAAACCACCCAAAAAATGATAATTAAATCTGTAAGCAGTACAGGCAGTGGACAAGCAATGATTGCAGATATTACGATATCAGATAAAAAAGACAAGGAAGTTTACGCAAACGAAGTTGAATTAGCTTGCGAAAATGGAGTTTTTAAAATGGATATGAGCAGTTTTATTCCTCCAACAGCACAAGCAACTGGTATGGAAGATGTAAAAATAGTGTTTGAAGGTGATTACATGTCTTTCCCAAGTAGTTTGTCTGTAGGTTCAAGTCTTGATGATGTAAATTTTGTAATGAAAATGGAATCTGAAAACCCGGCACTTGCTGCTGTAATGGGCAAAGGAACATCCACATCCATTACAAATAGAAAAGTTGTTTCTAAAGAATCTCTTACAACTCCTGCTGGTACTTTTGATTGCTATAAAATCACTTATGACTCTAGAATTGAAACACAAATTATGGGTTTAAAGAAAGTGTTTGAAACCTCAACAGTTGAATGGATTAGTGAAGGTGCAGGTATAGTTAAAACTGAAAGTTACGATAAGAAAGGAAAGTTAGATTATTATACAGAACTAACTGCTTTTCACAATCAATAAAGATATTAAAATCAAAAATTGAAAACAGGCTTGAAATCAAGCCTGTTTTTTTATTTTACAGAAATTTTGTTTCTGTTATTTTTGTTCACTGAAGCAAGTCACTAGCTAATCGTCTTATTTCAAATACTTATTAATAGCTTCGGATGAATTTAAACTCTTACTACATTAGATTAATAACAATTATACAAATATTCATCCTCAGCTTAATTACATGTAGCTACACACTTCAAGCTCAAACTATTTTAGATCGTACAGCTTCAATCCAAGTCAATACTTCAGATAAAAATACAGCAATTAAGCTTATTGAGAAGAAATACAATACAAGCATTATCTATAGCAGTGATATTCTTCCAAACATCTCTTACCAAGCAAACTTTAAATCCATTTCACTAAACGACTTATTTAAACATTTCTACGAAGGAAAAGACATAACTTGGAAAGAGAAAAATAATAGTATCGTCTTAGTAAAAAGCCAACAGTTTTATACACTAAATGGAAAAATAACTGATGTAGAAAGTGGTGAAGAACTTATTGGTGTAGGCATATTAATAAAAGGAACAAATACAGGTATAACAAGCAACCTATATGGATTTTATTCTCTTACATTGCCCAAAGACAAATACAACTTATATATCAGCTATTTGGGATACAACATTAAAGAAAAAACAATAAACCTAGATCATAACCAACGAATCGATTTTTCTTTAAAGCCTAATAGTTTTCAACTTGAAGAAATTCTAGTAACTGACAAAGAAAGTGAAGAAGACCTAAATATTAGTGGCTTACAAACTGGCACGTTTTCACTAAAGAAAAATATAGCCAAACAAATGCCTTCTTTTTTTGGTGAAAATGATCCTATAAAAGCCCTACACTTACTACCAGGTGTACAGTCTGGAACAGAAGGCTCTACAGGTTTATTTGTAAGAGGTGGCGGAGCCGATCAAAACTTAATTTTAATTGATGAAGCACCCGTTTTAAATCCGTCTCACTTTTTTAATTTTTTCTCCATTTTTAATACTGATATCTTAAAAGAAATAGATTTCTCTAAAGGTGCTATGCCTGCCATGTATGGCACTAGGCTTTCAAGTGTATTGGATGTACGAATGAGAGAAGGAAATTATCATGATTTTGGCGTATCTGGAGGAATTGGAAGTTTATCTACCAAAATTGCTGCAGAAGGCCCCATAAAAAAAGGCTCATCTTCTTTTATTGTAAGTGGTCGAAGAACTTATACAGACTTGTTTGTAAAGGCAGTACCTAATAATTCTCTCAATGCAAATGCACTCTACTTTTATGATCTTAACTTAAAACTAGATGCCAAGCTTTCTAAAAAGAATAAACTTTCACTCTCAAGCTATTTAGGTAGAGATCGATTTGGCTTTAGTGATATATACGATGTAACATGGGGGAATCAAACCGCTTCATTGAGATGGAATAGCATCATTTCAAAGAAATTCTTTTTAAACACTACATTATATGGAAGTTACTTTAGAACTAGATCAAATGTCGCCTTACAAGAAGAGTTTGCTTATAGTAGTCGATATAATGTAAGGCAATATGGTTTTAAGCAAAATATGAGTTGGTATATAGACCCCAATCATCAGATAGATTTTGGTTATGATGCCAGCAGACAGCGGTTTTTCTTTGGTGAAGTACAACCATTAACCGAAAACTCTCTTATTAATACTAGAACTATTTCACCTTCTTACACCCGTGAACTCGCTGCATATATTAGTTATCAACAAGAGATTGCAGATAAACTCGCAATCATATTTGGCATACGCTATTCACAGTATGATAATACAGGGCCTGGTGTTTTATATATATACGATACTGATGATGTGGTTTCGGAAAGTACTTCAACTGATAATATCATTGATACTGTTGAATATAAAAGAGGTGAGCGATATAATACTTTCTCTGGATTAGAACCAAGGGTTTCTTTGAGGTATTTTCTTACCGCAAAAAGCTCTATTAAGATGGCTTACCACCGTACCATGCAGTATATAAACTTATTGTCTAACACCAATGTACCAAGCCCTGTAGATATGTGGGCTCCGGTAAATCCATATATCGAGCCTCAAATCGGTGATCAGTACTCAATAGGTTATTTTAGAAATTTCAAGAACAATACTTATGAGTTTTCACTTGAAGGCTATTATAAGAATATGCGAAATCAGATAGATTTTAAGCCGCAAGCTAACTTGTTGTTAAATGACCATCTTGAAACTGAAATTCTAAAAGGTGATGCACGCGCTTATGGCATGGAATTGTTCTTTAGAAAAAAGAAAGGACAATTTACTGGCTGGATTTCTTATACACTTTCAAAAGCAATTAGAGATATTCCTGGTATTAATAATAATAATCCCTACCCTACATCTTATGATAGAAGGCACAATATCTCAATTGTCTCAAACTATAAGGTAAATAAGCATGTCGATATTTCTGCAAATTGGGTTTTCTCTTCTGGTATCGCTTACAGTTTCCCTGTTGGCAAGTATGAAAAAGACCAGTTTATAGTACCTTATTACACCAGCAGAAATGGCTTTAGATTGCCACCAGTACACCGTTTAGATGTTTCTGCCACATTTTATAGAAAAATGAGTGCTGATATGAAAAATGAAAGCAGCTTTAACTTTTCTATTTATAATCTCTATAGTAGAAAGAATACATACGCTTATATTTTTAGACAGAGTGAAGAAGACCGCACAAAAACCGAAGCGGTAAAACTCTATCTTTTTACACTACTACCCTCTTTTACATATAACTTCAAGTTCTAATTGATAGACATAAAAAAAAGCCAGCTAAAAAGCTGACTTTCTTAATATCTTATATGAATAAAAACTTATTCAATAATTCCATTTCTAATTTCTGCAACTTTAGCAGTAATGTCTTTTAATGTTTTATCAGTTAGTAATTCATCTGGATTACTATCAAGCTTAGCCTGAATACCAATTACATCATACATATCAAATAAATCACTTACTTGATCTTTAACCTCTACAATTGAAGCTTCGCTATCGCCTAAAACATCTAATACATTTACTAAGTCACCAAGAGGCTCTTTTTGCTCTAAAATAGTTTTTACTAAACTTTTTAATTGCTCGTTTCTTTCTGCTTCTGGCATATCTGAAGGATAATTCTCTACAAGACTTGTTGAGATATAAAGTCCTTCTACATAGCTACCTGTAGCTACTAATGCTGCAGTTCCGAATCTTTCGCTTTCGTTTAAGTAGTCTTTTGCTAACTCGATAGATTGGTTAGCAATGCTAATTAAAGAATCTTTGTTTGAAAGGTTTGCTTCAAATCTTTTTGAAATAGACATCTGAATAGCATTTGAGATATTCAGGTATTCTACCAAGTTCTGAGATGAGTTAAGATAGTTAATTGCATCTTGCGCTTTACTATATGCACATAAGTAACCAAGATCTGCAGAATAAACACCTAAGTTTAAAGCTGCCTTGTCATTTGTAGTCATATAATCCTTTGCCTTGGTAGCAGGATTTAGTAAATTCATATCATACTCTGCACCAGTACTTTGCAGTACTACTGGAACTTTTGTTGGCTCAGGGATAGTATTGAGCATTCTTTCAAAATCTTCTTTAGCAATGTCAACTTTAGTAATTTCTTCTTCAAGACCTATTTCATCTTGAACTTCAGTTGACTCTTGTGTTTCTGAGGTAGTGCTACCTGTGCCACATGATACAATAATAGTTGCTGTAGTAAAGAGGAGTAATAAATTCCTTAACCTAGTGAGAAATACGCTATAAAACATATTCATAATCCTTTTGATTTGAGTTTTAATTTCAGAGAATTTCACTGCAAATTAATACAATAATGCTTACCCGACTAAGAAATCAGCTATAAATTGTAAAAAACCACAAAAAAATTGGACTTAAAGAGTATTAAATTATAAAAAAAGCAGCCTTGTAAGGGCTGCTCTTTATTAAGTATGATCTTTATCTTATCTAAGATCTCCGCTCTGAGAGGTTCTAAAAATTCTTACCCAACCTTTATACTCTTTTGTTTTCTCAGGAGAAGAAAGCAGGTAATAGTAAGTACCTTCTGGTAAATCTTCGCCATCCCAAGAGTTATCATAATTCTCATTTTCGTAAACGATATCTCCATATCGGTTATAGACTACAAAACTCCAATCGCGGTATTGAATTCTTGGCACTTCAAAAGTCGCATTAATCTGATCATTAGGACCTGGTGTAAATGCATTTGGTATATCAAGGTCGCAAGAGGTAATTGTTAAAGTAAACTCGCCTCCTGCTATACAACTTGGATCAGCCGCATCTTCTACTAAGAAGATTGCCTCGCCAGCTTCATCAGTAACAAAAAGTAAAGTATCAGCATCTGACTCAAATGTTTCAACTACTTGTCTGGTATCAGCATCTAATCTTGTCCATCTATAAGTACCACTTAAGCTATTAGCCGCTGTTAGAACTACCTCAGAGTAATCGCAAACTTCTGTAGTACCAGCTTCTATAGCAATAGTTGCATTGTCTGTTACTGTTAATTCAAAAGTTAAAACTCTCTCGCAATCATTGTCTGGATCTCTATCATTTACTAAAACTGAAAACTCATAAACTCCAACCTCTGTACCTTGAGGAATATTAACAGTTATTGAACTAGCAGATAAAGAACTACTTGAACTTATAAATTGCTGATTTGCTGTTGATGTAGCAGTCCAATCAAACGTTACCTGACCAGCATCAAAGCTTCCATCAGATTTACCTGCAACTAAAATAATGTTACTTTGTGGTAAATCACCAGAGCAGAAACCTGCAATATTACCTGAACTTGTAAT
Source organism: Chondrinema litorale (assembly GCF_026250525.1). Lineage (GTDB taxonomy): Bacteria > Bacteroidota > Bacteroidia > Cytophagales > Flammeovirgaceae > Chondrinema > Chondrinema litorale. The sequence continues at coordinate 2,965,059 of NZ_CP111043.1, read as the reverse complement.
TATATCTGGAAGATTATCTGAGAACTCAATAGTTTGAGTGATAATTCTTGAACAGCTATTTCCTGTTACTTCCGCTTCAAAAGTATATTCACCTGAATTTTGACCTGTAAAGTCAATCGTAATATTATTACCACTTAATGCACTAGTAATTAAGTCTTGGTTTGGTGATTTAGACCAATCGACAGTATAATCGTCGCAACTTGGAATAACGCCAACCTGTCTCACTACTTCTCCCGAACAAACCTGATTATCATCCGCATCAGCAATTACTGCTAGTGGAATTATCGGAATATCGATTTCATATACTTGTGCACAAGAGATAGTTTGATCTTGATACCAAATACTAATTGTACCTACAATGTCTTCATCTTCTACAGTAAGTAAAACTGGATCTGGATCGTCACCAACCTCATGGTCAAAAATCATATCTATTTCGTCACCAGTCACAGGATCTATTTGACCTGGAATATAAATTCTTACAGAATATGCACCAGTTGGATTTACCGCTGCGTAATCTAATTCTACTTGATCACCTTTACAGAAACCCGTTTCGCCATTACAATCTGTATTATCTGGTGAGGTAATAACTTCAGTAGTAAGCTCTGGCACATCTTGGTTTACATTTACAGTAAAATTGATTGTCTTTTGACAAATACCATCTGCAGAAGTTATAGTTACAGACGCAGTGTATGAATTTCCATCTACTAAATTAGAAAGAGTAACTGAGCTACTTGTGCTGTTTGTAGGTACCTCATCACCTGTCCATACAAAACTTGGTGTGCCTGCCGGTGCAGATAATACTTGAACAGCTAATGTGGCTGTATTGCCATTCACACAGATAGTTTGATCTTGTGATGGAGAAATATCTAATGGATTTTCAACTACAGGAATTTCTATATAATTAATTAACTCACACCCATTTGCACTGGTAATTTTAATGTAACCAGCTCTCCAAGTAATACCATCTCCTTGTAAAGTTTCATCTATTACTTTAAAGTTTAATGTACCATCGTAATCCGCAGTTGAAGTGATATTAACTGTTTCGGTTTTTCCAGGATAGCTTATTTCTACACTTAAAGCTTCAGAAATTTGAGAAATTGTAAACTCATACTGAACTGCATCTCCTACTTGATAACCATCTGGATCAACACAATCGTTTGATGTAGCAGTAGCAAAAATGTTATCTACGGCAAACTCTGGTTGAGGCAATACAGTAAAGCTTTCATTTATTATTTCAGTACAACCACTTACATAATCTATTTCTGCACGAATTATAAAATCACCTTCAGCAAAACCGGTCATATCGATTGTATTCCCATTTTCTACTTTAAGAATACTATTCACTTCATTACCACCATCATCCAATACCGTCCAAGTAATTGTATTAATATCAGGATAATTAGTCGGGCTATTCACTGTAAAGCTTACAGGATTTGCCGCATTAATATTACTCACACAAAATGTAGGAGCAATAGGAGTTAAAGTAGGTCCCCCTTCTTCATAAAGCGGTAGGTTTATAGTTCTACTAGTTATACAAACATTAGGATATGTTTGATTAACAACCTCAATTGTAATCACATCAACAGTATTGCCATTGTGTTCTATTATTATGTCATCAGGAACTACATACGCCCCATCAGTATATTGAGTAGAATCAACACTAAATACATACAGGTTATTATTCCCTCTTTTTACTGTAATGGTCACAGGATTTACTAAATCAACTATTTCAACTGGAATCTTTATTTCATCACCTTCCTCAAAAACAAATTGATTACATTGAATAATAAATTCAGCAGGGTTATTATTACCTGCAGGCTCGAACTCAGATATATTTATATTTTCATCTGTTACAACAGTTATTGGCAACGATATCTCAGAATCACAAATACCACTGTTGTAAGATACCCTAGCAGTTATTGTGTGAATACCTTCTGATAAAGATGAAAAGGTAATGCTAGTCTCACTTTCAGAAGCGACAATAGCTGAAGCATCATCAATTATCCAATCAGTTGCTACTAAAGATGCGCCTCCTAAAATATCATCTGCATTAATTATAGAAACACTTACAGGTGTATTTACATTAATATCGCTTATACACAATGTATCACTGCCAGCAATCTCCAATACTGGTTCCTCTTTTTCAAGTAGCATACCTATTGTTTGAGTTGTAGGACAATTTCCTACTGTTGGGAAGGTCGCATTATCTACAATAATTTCTATTACGTCAGATTCATTACCTGTATGTGTAACTTGAAAAGAATAGTTTACTGAATCTGTAGATTGTAATACTGGAAAACCTGTTACTACATTTCCTCCATAAGTAACTGTAACATTTGCTCCTTGAGCAGGCAATACATCAACTACATCAAAAGTAAAATCTACTACATCTCCAGCATTAAAGACAAACTGGTTACATTGTATATTTGGATCTTGAGGGATTGTATCTATACTGTTTATTTCTGCTTTAGCTACAATATTTACTTCTAGTGGTGCAGAGATAAAACAATCTCCAATATCAGTAAGAGTAGCTTCTACGCTGTAAGTACCTGGTGTTAAAACAGAGTTATCATTAAAGGTGATTTCTTCTCCATTATCACCTGCAATAATATTTGGAACTCCTAAACCGCCAAAATCCCAAGATACAGTTCCTTGAATTTCTTTAGGCGAAAAACTATCTGAATTTGTAACTGAAAAATTTAATGGGTTTCCAGTATTTATATCAGTAATACAAATAGGATCTAATGTTGTATATGTTGGAGCATCAAGTTCATAGGCTTGTAAATTATATGTTCTCTCTGCAGGTCCACAAGTACCTTGTACTGTTATATCAACAAAAAAACCAGCTTTTTTATACTCATCAGCAATTGCATACTCAAATGAGACTTCTGTATTTGAAGAATTTGCAATAAATCCAATATCATCATCATCAACTGTATGAATAGGATTTCCATTACTATCAATAAAATTCCATTGCCAATCTGCGATATCTGGAGTATTAACTTCTGGTAATAATCTAGCCTTACCATACCATGTATCAAGATCATTTTGTTCACAAAATAAAGGATCTTCAATTGGCTCAAAGTTTTCATCTGTTCTTTGGACTACTAACCTTACTACGGTAGAATTACCAGTACCAGAACTTGAGGCAGCATCAAAACATTCATGATTTATTGGACTAACTTCAACTTCCCAAACTCCAGGATAACCAGACGCTACAACAATCTCTCCTCCTATAGGAAAATCATCATAAGAAAAAGATCCATTTAATCCTACAACTTGATTTTTCATAACTCCATTAACTGAAATAATTGTAGGTGGGTACCAACCTGTTTGGTCTATTCCGGTTACATCCTCACCTACAAAAGATACTTCTGCTTGAAATTCTGTATTTCCCCCAAAATACTCTGACGTATTGGTAAAAGTTAATAAATTAGTTAAATCATCCCCCCAACATCCACTAACTCTATTTGCTCTTACTGATGGATCTGGAGATCCCATAGTAGTTTCATTACCATCAACATTTACAAAAGTTGCTGAAAATGAACCTTCTACATCATTTCTTGCATCAATCATTACATAGAAGATAGGACTAGGCTCAGTACCTTCATATTCAAATGAAACTACTGATGCCCCTGAAGTAATTGTTTCACATGCTACCTCTACTAAAGCTGGATTTGTTTCATTTCCATCGGAAGAAAATACAGTAATATCATATTCATGTCCAATTGGAACATTAAAAAAATTCAAATCTAGGAAACCAGCATGAGTTGCTTGAGCCTTAAACCAAGCACTTCTTATTACCCCTCCATCAGTACAAGATGGTATTGGGTCTGTTGAAACGTCAAAGGTGAAATTATTAGTTATGGTAATATTAGCTTCGCTTGTGCAAAGGAACTGAGCATCAGATATATTATCTGCCAGTCTAAAGTCCTGCGCCTGAGCATGCAGCCCTAGGTATAATAATCCAAAGATTAGGAGAATTAATCTTTTCATACAGTTATAATTCTGATTTAAAAATGCTTGATCAAGACCTAAAAAATCCAAAAAATTAGTTGAAGAATCAGTCTGATAGAAAAAACTCCTTTCAGAATAGCTTATTGTTTGTAAGAGGCTTTAAAATAAAACAATTAGCATATTTATAATCTGTGTATGGTTTTGATGTTTTATAACAACATCCTACCTAATAGCGGCTAATGATGAAAATTTTAATTCAACTCTATAATCTTACATATACCCTTACCTATAGTCATGATAAAATGCATCTAAAACCCTTTCTAAATTAGGTTAGATCAACAATATGTGATGTTATACAGAGTTTACATTACAGCCTTGAAAAACTGGCAACAGTAAATTTTTAAATCTGTATTTTTTAAACAGGCTAATACCACTAAAGCATGAAAAACAATATACGCTTTCTATTGATATGCTCAATTTTACTGTGTTTTGCTTCTTTCAGTACATTCGCTCAAAGTCGATCGAAAGAGGAAAAACAGGCAGATAAAACATTTATTAAAGGAGAGTATCAAAATAGTATTGACCTCTACAATCAGGCTCTGCTAACTGCCTCAGAGGAAAGCAAAGCTCGAATTCACTATAAAATAGCTGAAAGTTTTAGGCTCTCTAATCGGCTTTACTTAACTATTGAGCATTACCTTAAAGCCATTGAAGGCAATTTGGAAGAAGACATCCAAAAACAAAATGCCATGTTGTACTTGGCATTTGCCTATAAAATGAATAGCAAATATGAAGAGGCAACTCAACAATTTAGTGCTTATCTTCAATTAGAAGGAGAACTTGCTTATCCTGATAAAGCTAATTTAGAACTTAAAAACTTGGCTGAAATCAAAACAATTACAGCTATAGAAAATGAATATATAGAGCTGTTTAATTGTGATTCGGTAAACTCTGAAGGTGCTGAATATGCACCAGTACTATTAAAAGATGAATCTAATTCCTTTTCACTGTTCTATACTTCGAGTAAAGGAGAAACTACATTTAGCGGTACTGGCTACGGATACACCAGGTTGTTTAAATTGGAAATCGAAGATTCTCTAAAAAACACTGGTAATGTGTCACTTGTAGATATTCCTTTACCTATTTTTAAAGAAAGTAAATATAACATTGGCACCTGTACTTTTACAGATAATGGCAATACAATGATATTCGCCAGAGGTAACTCAGGCTTTAGAAGAGACAAACAAAAAGAAGTAAGTCTGTACATTACTTACTTTAAAGATTCAATCTGGTCTGAACCAGAATTATTACCATTTTCTAGCGAAGAAACATGGGAATCTTCTCCAGCCTTTTCACCTGATGGAAAAAGATTATATTTTGCATCTAATAGACCTGGAGGCAAAGGAGGCATAGACCTGTACAGTGTTGAAAGAAGAAGAAGTACTGGTGAGTGGACAGAGCCTAAAAACCTTGGGAACAAAATTAATTCTCCTGGTAACGAGATGTTTCCTTATGTAACAGAAGATGGTAAGCTTTACTTTGCTTCTGATGGACATCCGGGACTTGGCGGTTTAGATAACTTTATTGCTTACAAAGTAGATAAAAGAACGGTTGTAGAAAATGTAGGTTTGCAGTTTAACTCTCCTTTTGACGATTTCGGATTAATCTATAATGACACTTTATCTGGTTATTTTACATCAAACAGACCAGAAGGTAAGGGTAATGATGATATCTATTTCTTTCTAGATAAAACTCCTCCTAAATTCGATCTTTTTGTAGAATTAGCACTAAGATATGGAAAAGATGGAGGTGATAAAGACGGTAACTTCTTTGCTGGTGAGCCTATCTTAAATGCAAATGTTACCATTCTTAAGAAAAAAGAGCCTAAGCTTATCACTGATGATGAAAAGCTAGAAATCAAGAAAGAAGTAGTTGCCAGATACAGAGAAACCGTAAACGATTCATTAGTTAATGTGGTAGCTTCAAGTGTACAAACCGAAATGGTTGATAATTACAAAAAAGAGCTCGATAACTCTCTTAAAGAAAAACTGGAAAAAGAAGCTGGTGGAACACTTGCTAGAGAATATGTAAATAATGTTGCAGACTCACTTATTGCTGAATATACTCAAACCATTAGAGATTCAATTGCTGAAGAATATTCAGACATTATTAAAGAAACTGCAGATTCTCTCATTGCCGACTACGAAGTAAATGTAGAAGATTCACTTAATAACCCAGAAGAGATGCCAGCAGAGTTCGAAGAAATTGGAGAACTTACTACTGGTAGATACGGGCAGGCTAAATTTAAAATGGATCCAGGTGCAGAGTATACATTTATTATGTCTAAAGAAGATGTACTTACAAAAAGGGTAACTTATAAAGCACCAGAAATTGACAATATCCCAGTAGAAGAACTTGTTTCAATGGGTATCGAAGACTCTACCTTTAAGGAAGATTACGAACTAGATAAACCTAATATTGGAGATATAATTTCTATGCGAGATGGCGAAAACGATTATCAGTTCGAAGAGATTCTTTACGATTATGATTCATACTACTTCGATAACCAAGAAAACCCACAAATAGATAAACTGGTACAATTTCTATCAGACAATCCAAATATTAGTGTTGAGGTAAGCTCTCACTGTGACGATAGAGGATCAGATTTATACAACCTAATGCTTTCTCAAAAACGGGCAAATTTTGTTGTAGAATACCTTAAAAACAAAGGAATTCCAGAATCACAAGTTGTAGGTAGAGGTTATGGTAAGTTCAAGATAAAAATTGAAAATGCTCAGTCTGAGGAAGATCACCAAACAAACAGAAGAACTGAAATTAAAATAACCGAAATTAAATCAGAAGTTTCTACAAATGAGGAAGAAACTACTGAAAAAGAAGAAAATGAATAAATAGTATTTAAAACATATAAATGCAAGTAAGGGCTCTAATAGAGCCCTTTTTTTATTTTCTATAAAAAAAATGTAATGGTAATTTCATAGGTCTCTCTTATTTTCTAAATTGAGATAAATTTTTTTTAAGATTATTAATTGAAGCAAGATTATTGATAATCTAGAGGTTCAAAACCTTATTTTTTAAACTTTTTTCTGTTTACCTAGTCTTAAATCTTACATTAATAACTATAAGATTTATTCGAATTCTGATTTGTTAACAAGGTAATTCCACCTTGTAATACGATAATCTGTAATATTGAACTATAAATTACATTAAAAACTAAAAGAGAATCTAACCAAACACTTATGAAAGCAGTAATTTTTGCCGGTGGCTTCGGCACAAGAATTAGTGAAGAAAGTGGAGTACGACCTAAACCTATGGTTGAAATAGGTGGAAAACCCATCCTTTGGCATATTATGAAAACCTATGCACAACATGGAATTGATGAATTTATAATTTGCTGTGGTTACAAAGGATATTACATCAAAGAGTACTTTTCTAAGTATTTCATCCACACTTCAGACTTTACTTTCGATCTAAAAAATAATGATATGGAAGTTCACAAAACTGAAGCTGACCCGTGGAAAGTTACTCTTATCGATACAGGACTCCACACTATGACTGGAGGAAGACTTAAGAGAGTAAAAGAATACATAGGTAACGAAACTTTCTGTTTAACTTATGGTGATGGAGTAAGTGATGTAAACATCACAGAATTAATCAAATTTCATAAGTCTCAAGGTACAGCTGCTACCCTTACAGCAGTTCAGCAACCAGGTAGATTTGGTGCATTTAAATTGGGGGATTCTAACCCGAAAGTAAACAGTTTTAGAGAGAAACCAGTTGGTGATGGTAGAGAAAGCGCATGGATTAATGGCGGTTTCTTTGTACTTGAACCTAGTGTAATAGATCATATTACAGGAGATGATACAGTTTGGGAAAGAGAACCACTTGAAACCCTTGCTGAAACTGGTAACCTTTCAGCTTATAAGCACACAGGCTTCTGGCAACCAATGGATACTTTAAGAGACAAGAATGTACTTGAAGCCATGTGGGATAAAGGTGAAGCTCCTTGGAAAGTGTGGTAATCTTTAAAAACAACTAAATCTTTTAGCAATCAATAAATCAATTTAAACATAACTTTATTCTCTGTGGAAAAAAAAGAAAATCCAATCTTGATTGAAGACATGGGCTATATCCTCAACAGCCTATCCGTTGAAGAAAAAAAGAAGTTTGACGGCTCAACAGTTTTAATTACTGGCTGTGGAGGTTTTCTTGGATACTATTTCATGCACTTTTTTGATACTTATACAGAAGAGCTTGGTATTAAAAAAGTTATTGCTCTTGAAAACTTCCTCACAGGTACAAAAGACTGGCTTGACGAAATCGTGAAAAATAATGATAAAATCGAGCTGCATGAATTCAACGTTATTACCGACGATGTTGCAAGTGTAGAGGGAGCTGCAGAAGCTAACCTTATTATTCACGGTGCATCTATCGCCTCTCCTACCTTTTACAGAATTTACCCTGTTGAAACTATCGATGCCAACATTACTGGTTTAAGAAGGCTGTTAGATTTCTATGCAGAAAAAGATATTAAAGGCTTCTTATTCTTCTCAAGTAGCGAAATTTATGGCGATCCGTTTCCAGAATTTATCCCAACAAATGAAGAATACAGAGGTAACGTATCGGCAATGGGACCAAGAGCTTGCTACGATGAAGCAAAACGTTTTGGTGAAACAATGTGCTATATCTTCCATCACAAATTTAACATGCCGATATCAGTAGCAAGACCATTTAATAACTATGGTCCTGGTATGAATATTAATGACAAGCGTCTTCCTGCTGACTTTGCAAAATGCGTTCACGAAGGAAGAGATATGGTTTTATTCTCTGATGGAAAACCAACACGTACATTCTGCTATATTTCTGATGCGATCACAGGTTACCTAAAAGTATTATTATTTGGTAAGCTTGAAGCATTTAATATTGGTATTGATAAACCTGAAGTTTCTGTAAAAGAATTTGCAGAGCTTTTCCAAAAAGGAGCAAAGGAAATTTACGATTATAAAGGCAAGGTTGATTTCAAAGTTTCTGACGATAAAGAATACCTTACTGACAACCCGAATAGAAGATGCCCAGACATAACTAAGGCAAAAACAATGCTTCAATACAACCCTACAATTTATGTAGAAGAAGGTGTTACAAGGTTTTTAAAATTTCTTAATATTAACAACGGAAAATTAATATGATTACAGTAATAGGATTAGGATTCGTAGGCTTAACTACAGGCCTTGGCTTTGCTAAAAAAGGATTCAAAACTTACGGAATAGATATAAATGAGGCCAGAGTTAATAAACTCAAAAACTTTGAAATTCCATTTCACGAGCCTCACTTAAAAGAAGTATTAGAAGAAACTTCTGATAAAACTTTCTTTTTAAATCCGCCATTAGAAGAAGCTGTAAAAAATAGTAAAGCGATCTTTATTTGTGTGGGTACTCCTGCTGCTGCAGATGGTAGCGCAGACTTAAAATATATTTTAGGTGCTATCGATCAAATTTTAGCAGTAGATTCAGATGATTTCAAAGTAATCATTACTAAATCAACTGTTCCTCCATCAACAGTATCTAAAAAAGTAAAACCATATGTTGATGAAAAACTAAAAGAGTTTAACAGAAATATTGGTTTTGCATCTAACCCTGAGTTCTTAAGAGAAGGGTATTGCTGGGAAGATTTTATCGAGCCAGATCGTGTAGTAATTGGTGTAGAAGATGAAGAGTCAAAAGAGATTCTTGATAAAATCTACAAGCCATTCAATGCGCCAATTCACTATGTGTCTTATAACTCTGCTGAGTTCATCAAATATTTATCTAACACATTGCTATCTACATTAATTAGTTACTCTAATGAAATGTCTATGGTAGCAGACCATATTGGTGATATTGATGTAGCAAAAGCATTTAGAATTCTACACGAAGACAAAAGATGGTTTGGTTCTCCTGCATCAATGTCTAGCTATGTATATCCTGGTTGTGGTTATGGTGGATATTGCCTTCCAAAAGATACTTCAGCTTTATATAGCATCTCTAAAGACAATGGATTTACTCCAGAAGTTTTAGGTGGCAACCTTAAAATTAATGAGCAAGTAAAAGATTTCGTAGTAAGCAAAATTGCTGATGCTACTTCTCCTTCTGATACAATTGGTATCTTAGGTTTATCTTTTAAAACTGGTTCTGATGATGTTCGTCTTACTCCAAGTAAAGATGTAATCACTAAATTGATCGACAAAGGTTATACTAACATTATAGCTTACGACCCATTGGCGAATCAGGCTTTCCAAGAAGAATATCCTGATATCAAAATCAAATACATCGATACACTAGAAGAATTACTTGAGCAAACAGAAAATGTTGCTATTCTTACTGGTTGGAAAGAGTTCAAAGAAAAGAAAGAACTCATCAACAAGAAGAATGTATTCGACTATAGATATATTTATTAATTTATTATTAAACCGGTTTACTCTATTTGAGTAACCGGTTTTTATTTTAATCAAAAAGCACAAATGGAGAAAATTGAAACACCAATTCCAGGATGTTTTGAGCTGAAACCAAGAATATTTCAGGACGACAGAGGAAAACTTATTAAAACCTACCACGAAGACACTTATAAAGACTTAGGACTTTCTACCTCATTTACAGAAGAATATTATTCTGGCTCTAAAAAAGGAGTTTTAAGAGGATTACATTTTCAAACCCCGCCTAACGAGCACATTAAATGTGTAACCTGTATTTCAGGTGAAATTTTCGATGTTGTAGTTGATCTAAGAAAAGACTCTCCTACTTACAAGCAACATTTCACAATTGAATTAGACAGCGAAAAAGGAAATATGCTATATATTCCTGCTGGCATGGCTCATGGCTTTTACGTAATGAGTGACTACGCTATTTTCTTAAATAGAACCACAGTTGTATTTAAACCCGAGAGTGATACTGGTATTAAGTGGGACTCTTGTGGTATTGAATGGCCAGATATGTCTCCTATCCTTTCAGATAAAGATATTGCTTTACCTACTCTTGATGAGTACGAAAGCCCATTCTAAAAAATAATTTTCCGGTAATAAATATTGATGTATTACAAACAGAAAACTATATAAATAATGATTATAGTCGATAACGCACTCAATAAAAGAGAAAAAGAAAATAACCCTATAAAAGTTGGGTTGATCGGTGCTGGTGAGATGGCAAAAGGGATGATGAATCAAATCGTAAAATATACTCCAGGTATGGTTATATCTGCTACGTATAACCGTACAGTTTCTAAAGCTCAGGCAGCTTACGAATATGTAGGTCTAAAAGAGTATAAATTAGTAGAAACTACTGCTGAGTTAGAAGATGCTATTAAAGCTGGTATTCCTGCAATCACTTCAAATGCAGATGCCCTCTGCGAAGCTGAAGGACTTGATATACTAGTTGAAGTTACCGGAACAATCGAATTTGCAGCGAAAGTTATGCTAAAAGCCATGGATCATGGCAAACATATTCTTTCTTTTAATGCTGAAATCGATGCTACTTTAGGACCAATATTAAAGCATAAAGCTGATATAGCTGGCGTAAAATACAGTGTGGGAGATGGTGACCAACCAGGTGTTACTCTTAACTTATACCGTTTTGTAAAAAGCATGGGCTTCGAACCATTGCTTTGCGGAAACATAAAAGGTTTACAAGACCACTATCGTACTCCAGAAACTCAAAAGAGCTTTGCTGCTCAGTGGGATATGACTCCAGAAATGGTTACCAGCTTTGCTGATGGCACTAAAATTTCTTTTGAGCAAGCATGTATTGCTAATGCTACAGGAATGAAAGTAGCTACAAGAGGTATGTATGGCCACCATTCAAAAGAACATATAGATGATCTTACTCATTTGTACGACATTGATGAAATGAAAGAATTAGGTGGTATTGTAGACTACGTTGTAGGTCCTAAACCAGGTCCAGGTGTATTCATTTATGCGACTACAGATGATCCTTGGTCTGCAAAATATTTAAAATACGGAAAACTGGGTGATGGTCCACTTTATAGCTTCTATGTTCCTTATCACTTACTATTCTTCGAAACTGCTATTTCTATAGCTAGAATGATCGATTTTGACGATATCATTCTTGCTCCTAAAGCAGGACCAGTTGTAGAAGTAGTTGCTACTGCTAAATTCGACCTTAAAGCTGGAGAAACTATTGATGGCTTAGGTGGATTTAAATCTTACGGAGTTTGTGAAAACTACGACACTGCTAGAGCAGAAAGATTACTTCCAATGGGATTAGCAGATGGTTGTGTACTTAAGAAAGACCTCCCTCAAGATAAAGAAATTACTTTTGATGATGTAGAATTTGATCCTTCTAATATAAAGCATGCTTTATATAAAGAGCAATTCGAATTATTTTCTAAGTAATTACAAAACGTTTTTTCGATCTAAAAAGGAGATTGTAACAAATCTCCTTTTCTTTTTTTTATATGAAAGTTTTAATACTACACAATACTTACCAACAAAAAGGAGGAGAAGATACTGTATTTGAATCTGAACTAGCACTTTTAAAAAAGAATGGAATCGAAGTCGATACGCTGTTGTACGACAATCATGAAATTAAATCTGCTAAAGACAAACTTCTAACAGGGTTATTTTCATTTTATAACCCAAAAGGAAAAGCCAAGTTACTGAATAAAATAAAGGAATTTCAACCCGATATTATTCATGTACACAACTTCTTTCCTTTAGCATCTCCATCTATATTTTATGCTGCAAAAGCATGTAAAGTTCCCATTGTAATGACTTTACACAACTATAGGCTAATTTGCCCAAGTGCCTATTTATTTTTCAATGGCAGAATTTATGAAGATAATATTCATAAAAATTTCCCTATATCTCCAATCTTAAAAGGAGTTTACAGAGACTCAAAAATACAAACAGCTTCTTTGGTTTTGATGACAGGTATACACAAGGTTTTAAAAACTTGGGAAAAGCATGTTGACAGATACATTACACTCACCAATTTTGCTAAAGACAAATTTTTAGATTCATCACTAGGAGCTAAACCAAACCAATTTGTTGTAAAACCTAACTTTGTTCCTGATATAGGTATAGGTAGGGAGGAACGTAAAGACTTCTTGTTTATAGGAAGATTATCTGAAGAGAAAGGTATATCTACTTTACTTGAAGCTTTCAGCAAAACAGAATCTAAGTTAAAAATATTAGGTGATGGACCTCTAAAAGAGGATGTTTTAAAAGCTGAAAAAGCGCATTCAAATATTGAATACATTGGTTTTAAACCAAGAACAGAAGTTGTAGAGATGCTAAAATCTGTAAAAGCATTGGTATTCTCATCTGTTTGGTACGAAGGCATGCCTATGGTTATTCTGGAAGCGCTCTCAGTAGGAACTCCTGTAATTGCTCCCAACTTAGGAGGACCTGCAGAAATGATAGAAGATAAGAAAAACGGACTGATTTACGAGACAGGAAATACAGAAATTCTGAGTGAAAAAATAAGTCTCTTAGATAAGGATGAGGCTTTACAAAAAGAATTATCAGCAAATGCACGAAATATTTATGAAGAAAAATATACTGAAGAAATCAACTTCAAAATATTACAAGAAATTTATGAAGATGTAATTTCAGAATACAAAAAAAATCCCTCTTAAATTTAAGAGGGATTTTTTATTTATGATTTTGTTTCTTCTTTAACTTCTTCGGCAGAATCTGTTGGTGGTTCGTCTGAACTCTCCCCTTCTACTTTACCATTTTCTTCTGTCTTCTTAGTAAACTTCTGGTAAGTAGTTTCTGTATCAAATGGTCTTTGGCCGATTAGTCTTTCTAAATCTTTTTGGAATAAAATTTCCTTTTTAAGGAGTTCCTGAGCAAGAATCTCTAATTCGTCTCTCTTATCTAATAAGAGTTGTCTAGTTCTCTCATATGCCATGTCAATAAGCTTTTTAACCTCTTTATCGATGGTCTCCGCTGTTGCATCAGAATATGGCTTCTCAAATGAGTAATCAGATCTTTTAGAATCGTAGAATGAGAGGTTACCAATAACGTCATTCATACCATATATGGTTACCATGCTGTAAGCCATTTTAGTAATTCTTTCCAAATCACTTAAAGCCCCAGTAGAGATTTTACCAAATACAATATCTTCTGCTGCTCTACCACCTAAGGCCATACACATTTCATCTACCATTTGCTCGGTAGTATGTAAGAACTGTTCCTTTGGAAGATACTGCGCATAACCTAACGCTGCTACACCCCTTGGTACAATACTTACCTTAACCAATGGATCTGCATGTTCTAAGAACCAACCTGCAACTGCGTGCCCAGCCTCATGGTATGCAACAATTTTCTTCTCACTTGGTGAGATAATTTTATTTTTCTTCTCGAGACCACCAATAACTCTATCAATAGCATCCTCAAAGTCTTTCATATCAACCGCTTTTTTATCTTTTCTTGCGGCGATAAGTGCTGCTTCGTTACAAACGTTAGCGATTTCAGCACCAGCAAAACCCGGGGTTTGAGCGGCTAAATCTTTTGGACTTACATCCTTAGATAATTTAAGTGGCTTTAAATGCACCTTAAATATAGTCTCTCTTCCTACTATATCTGGTTTATCTATACTGATTTGTCTATCAAATCTACCTGGTCTTAGTAATGCACTATCTAATACATCTGGTCTGTTAGTTGCAGCCAGAATAATTACACCAGAGTCGGTTGCAAATCCATCCATCTCAACAAGAAGTGAGTTCAATGTATTTTCTCTTTCGTCATTTGCACCCGGCATTTGTCCTCTACCTCTTGAGCGACCAATTGCATCAACCTCATCAATAAAAATGATACAAGGCGCTTTTTCCTTTGCTTGCTTAAACAAATCTCTTACCCTTGCAGCACCAACACCTACAAACATCTCTACAAAATCTGAACCTGAAAGACTGAAGAAAGGAACACCTGATTCTCCTGCAACTGCTTTGGCTAATAATGTTTTACCAGTACCTGGAGGGCCTACTAATAATGCACCTTTAGGTATTTTACCACCCAAGTTAGTGTATTTAGAAGGGTTTTTAAGGAACTGAACAATCTCCTCAACTTCTTCTTTAGCTTCGTCTAGACCAGCTACATCATTAAATGTGATTTTTACTTTATTCTCCGCATCAAATAAAGCAGCTCTTGACTTACCAATATTAAAAATTTGACCTCCGGCTCCACCGCCAGTCATTCTTCTCATTAAGAAAAGGAAACCAAAAACTAGAATAAAGAAAAATCCCCAACTTAAGAACCAAGAACCAAAATCTTGTCTCTCTGTAACTCTTACTGCTAATTGTTTACTAGGGTTATTATCGTCTAATTTCGCTTGTACCTCCTCTAGATCCTCTTTAAAAGATTCTGGTGAAAATATAGTAATTTGGTATTGAGGCCCCTGACTTATTGAAAATGGGCTTCTATTGTTAAGCTCATCACTAATTCTTTGCTTTCTTAGCGCGTTTTCTGTTAGGGTTACTTCAACTATACTTTTATTTTTAACTAAAGTCACATCTTTAACATCACCATCCTGCATCAGTTTTTCAAATCTTTTCATGGTGATATCAATAGTAGAACTATTTTTATTAAAATAAGTAAGCCCCACTATCAGCAGTATCAACACGATGACCAACCAAATCTGATAGTTATTCTTGGGAGGCTTCGGAGGGATAAGATTCTTTTTCTTTTTATCTGCCATTATCTGTTTTTAATTTACTAATACTGATTGCATATCAGTAGCTACACTAATTAATGATATTTAATTCCATCAAGTATTCTATACTTTTAAAAAATGCTGAAATTACCACATAATATATTAAAAATACGTCACTTTGGCATCTCCCCATAGGTCTTCGATCCCAAAATGTTCTCTTTTATTCTTTTTGAATACATGGGCTACAACATCTACATAATCCAATATTATCCATTCGCCATTGGTTATACCTTCTCGCATCCACGGAGATTCCCCAATTGCTTTGTACACTTCTTCTTCAATACTTTCCATAAGTGCTTTTACCTGAATGTCTGTATTACCAGAACAAATAACAAAATAATCAACTATAGCATTATTAATCCCTCTAAGGTCTAAAAGTTTAATATCTATGCCTTTTCTATTTTGCATTCCTTCAAGCACTAATTCAGCAAGAATTTTTGAAGATTCTTGTTTCTCAGTATCAATCATATTGGAATTTTTCCGGATATCAGTTTTTATTTGCAAATTCCTTATAATATTAAAAAATTTTTAGTCTTACTTTAATTTATCAAAACTACAAAATACTTGTATAAAATATCTGCCAATACGCTATTTCTAGGGAAAAAATACATTTACCTGCCATCTTGTCACTCTACTAATGACATAGCTACCAACTACATTAGTAATAACAAAGTGTTTGGCGGAGAAGTTTTTGTTACTTCCCATCAAAAAAAAGGAAGAGGACAAAGAGGTAATTCCTGGCAAACAGAAGCTGATAAAAATATTACTCTTTCTTTAATTCTCAAACCTGATTTTATAAAAGCTAATGAGCAATTTAAGCTAAATGTTGCAATATCGTTGGGTATTTATAGCTTTTTGCAAAATTTCATTCAAACAGGCTTAAAAATTAAGTGGCCGAATGACATATATGTTAAAAATAAAAAACTAGGAGGAATTTTAATTGAAAATTTCTTAAAAAAACAATCGATAGAACATTCTATAATCGGAATAGGCCTAAATATTAATCAGGAAAACTTTTCAGGACTAAATGCAACCTCCATTTCGCTAGAAAATCAAAAGCATTATATTCTTGAAACACTTATTGAAAACCTACTTGAGAATATTGAAAGTACATTTCTGCAATTAAAGAATGGCATTTTCGAAAAAATGAAGCAGATGTACATCAATGTTTTGTATCAATATCAAGAAAAAAATAAATACGAAGATCTTAGAAAATCAGAAAATAAACTTTTTGAAGGTGAAATTCTTGGTATAGACGCACAAGGAAAACTGGCAGTTTATAACCATAATGACAAAAAAGTTGAATATTTTGGGTTTAAAGAAATTAGATTTATAAATTATTGATCTGATATTTGGTTATAGACAAAAAAGCTGTACTTTTGCAGTTCCAAATTTTGAAAGTAGTAAAATATATATAAAAATGGCAAACCATAAATCTGCTCTTAAAAGAATTAGATCAAGCGAAACAAAAAGGTTACGTAATCGCTATCAATTAAAAACAACTAGAACTTTTGTAAGAAAGTTAAAAGAAACAACAGATAAAACTGAGGCTTTAGAGCTATACAAAAAAGTTTCTTCTATGTTGGATAAACTTGCCAAGAATAATATTATTCACAAGAACAATGCATCTAACAAAAAGTCTAAGTTAGCTAAATTTGTTGCTACACTTTCTTAATTAACTTTATTCTCGCTTACAAAATAATAAAGTTGAAATCTTTCCTTAATTGATATCAATTAAGGAAAGATTTTTTTTATTCGACTAAATAACTCTCTAACGAAGGCGTAGAATAAGTTTTTAGCTCTCCCTCTACATCGTAGATCAAAAAGCCTTCAATAGCTTTATTATTTTCAAGTATATGTATAGCTGAGTCTTTGCCAATTACCATAAAAGCAGTGGCATAAGCATCTGCTAACATACAGTTTTCAGCAAATACAGAAGCACTTAATAAACTATGTTGTACAGGTCTACCAGTATGTGGACTAATTGTATGTGCATATTTTTTTCCATCTTTGATGTAAAAGTTCCTGTAATTACCTGAAGTCGCCAAGGCTTTATCTTTTAACTTAACCTTACCACTTAACATTTGTCCACCCCGTTCAAGATAAGTGGGGTTGTCAATTCCTATAAGCCAAGTATCACCTTTAATATTTGAACCATGGCAAGAAAGTTCACCTCCAATCTCTACCATATAGTTGTTTATATCATGTTCTGATAAATAGTTTGCAACTAAATCTACAGCATAACCTTTGGCTACTGCACTAAAATCGAGTTGTAAACCCGATTTTTTCTTAGATACTGAATCTTGATTAAATTTAATAAGTGAGTAATCTACTAGTTGAAGTAATGAATCTATCTTTGAAGAATCTTCATCTTTTAATACAGGAGCTTTATCTGGTCCAAAACCCCATGCATTTACCAATGGCATAATTGTAGGATCAAATGCTCCACCTGTTGCATCATACACTTCTTTACTAGCTTTTAATACTGGATAAAATAATGATGATTCAAATACCAAACTTTGGGTTTCTAGCTTATTAAACCTAGAAATTTCAGACTCTGGAATATAGGTAGATAATGACTGATTAAATGCTTTTAATACGCTGTCTATTCCCAATTGCAAATCAACACCATCTTGAGCAAGGTATTTTATATTGTAATTTATTACCCCCATAGTAACACCTGTGTTGTAAACTTCAACTAGGTTCTCAAGTTGTTTAGGTATCGGATTTTTGATGTAATTGCGATATACATAGACAGCTCCGACAGCTAAAATTAATACTAAAGAGTAAATTATATTTTTCTTCCTTAACTCAGTTTTACTTGCCTGCATGATTGTTTTATTAGTAGATAAACCCCAAAACACTATTTAAAACCCATATGATTTTATATAAAAACCAAAGCTTAAATAGCTATTATTTTTTGAGATTCAAATCTAGAAAACTAAGTGGAATTAAAAGGGAGAACTGTGGAAAAGAAAAAATCACAACACATTGCTTTTGTTAAACAACATGCTGTATTAATAATGATTTACCTGTTCATTCTTGAGGCAACCTCGGCAATTTGCTTATTAAGCATTTCTTTGCCAGGCATTAACTTTTGTAACTCTTTTAATGTTTTAATTACACCTTCATCATAACAGATCTCTCTGTAGATGTTAGCTTTACCAGAAAGAGCTCCAAAATGTCTTGGCTCAATCTCTAAAGCTTTCTCTATATCATCTAATGCTCTTTTAAACTCTCCATTTTGGTAATATGCTGTTGCACGCTTATTCCAACCTTCTGCATAATCTGCCCACCTTTCAATCATTTCATCAAACACTATAATGGCTCCATAAAAGTCTTGATCTTCCATAAATGCTGTGCCTTCTTCCATCTTAGTATTTATAGTTGTAGAGCGGGCATCCATCCACACATCCCAAATAGCAGACTCCAGACTCAATATTTCCTCTTCGCTGGTTGCTTGCCCTAATTCTAAAAAGAGTTGATCTAATCTATATTTATCAAAATACTGCTCCATTGAATAATCCATTGAAAAAAATGATAGGTTAGTAGTCGCAATTATAACGCCCTGTTAACTTTTAAGGTTTTTAAATTTTTTCAAACTCTAGTTAAAGCTCGTTAAGGTTATTAAAACAAAATGTGATAAAGTACTTATTTTCTATCACACTTTGCCTAATAATATGTAAACTACGGTTTCTCCATTACTGAACCGCATTTCTTGCATGTTCTTAAGTCTTCAGAATCGTAAAATTCTTTCATTACTACTGGTAATTGTTTTACGATATCAGTCAACTCGAAATAAACTTCATGCAATTTGTTATCACAGTTTTCGCAAAACCACATAAAGCCATCTCTCTCATTTTCTTTACGATATCTTTCAATTACCAAACCCACAGAATTGGCTTCTCTTTGCGGAGAGTGGGGCACTTTTGGAGGTAGTAAATAAATATCACCAGCACTTATTGGCAAATCTACAGGCTTTCCATCTTCAATAACCTTTAGCACCATATTACCTTCTAACTGATAGAAAAACTCCTCACCTTCATTATAATGATAATCTTTGCGGGCATTTGGCCCTCCCACTACCATTACAATGTAATCCTCATTTCCTTTAAACACCTGTTGGTTCCCCACCGGAGGTTTTAGAAGGTGCCTGTGTTCGTCTATCCAGGCTTTAAAATTGAAAGGTCTTTTTAAGTTTGCCATGAGAATAACCAGTCTATGTGCTAATATTTCAAACAAGGTCCATTAAACAATGAACCTCGTTTATATTATCAGAAGTTCAGACTTACTTATCTCCCCATTCTTCTCTAAACATCACCCAGTAGTCTTTCACTGTTTGCTTCATCTCTTTATGTAACCATAATATTCCAATAAGGTTTGGAAGAGTCATAAGAGCAATGGTAATTCCTGATAATGTCCAGATAATTGTAGTGTCTACAAATGATGCTAAAAAGAAACCAATTACATATACAATTCTAAACCAAAGGATACCTTTTACACCTACTAAAAAGGTAATGGCTCTATCGCCATAGTAAGACCAAGAAATGGCTGTAGAGAATGCAAAAAGTAATAATCCTATTGAAATAATATATTGTCCGTAATCTCCAAAGAAACTCTTTTTAAATGCCTCTGCAGTTAATGGCGCACTATGTAGAAGAGATTTTCCTTCTAATACTACACCTGATGTTGGATCAACTACGCCTTCTGAAACAGCTACTTTACCACTAAAAGGATTTCCTGCTCCATCTAACACTTTTACATCTTCTGCAATTGATCTTGCATGCATAATTGAAAGGTTGTTTAAAACCTCGCCACCATCAATTTCTAAATTTCCTGTAAAAGTTTCTAAAGCATCCCCATCTACAAGATAATTGTTCAATACTTCTACATCAGCAGGGTTTCCTTCGTCATATATTTTTGACAATACTAAAGTATCTGCACCTTGAAATTGATTATCGAGTTTTTCATTCCACACACCAGATGATAGGAGCACTAAACCAGTTAATGTACATATAACAATTGTATCGATAAAAGGCTCAAGAATCGCTACAACACCTTCTGATACTGGCTCATGTGCTCTTGCTGCTGCGTGAGCAATTGGCGCAGAACCTTGACCAGCTTCATTTGAGAATAAACCTCTGTTAACCCCTCTGTTAATAGCAAATGCGATAGAAGCTCCTAGGAAACCACCAGTGGCAGAAGTTCCTGTAAAAATGTCTGAAAAGATTGATATAAATGAAGGAACAATATTTTCTGCATTATAAAATATTACAGATAATGCTCCAACTAAATAAATTAATGCCATGCCCGGTACTAGCTTTTCTGTTACCTGAGCAATACGGCGAATACCTCCAATAATAACAAGTCCTAAAATAATTGCCAGTACACCTCCTGTTACCATTTGGTCTATACCGAAAGTAGCAAACACAGAATTTGCAATACTATTAATCTGAGGCAAATTACCAGTTCCGAATGATGATAATACTGTAGCAATGGCAAATATTACTGCCATCCATTTAAAATTAACAGGTTTGCCAAACAAAGTAAACTTTGCATTTTTCATGTAATACATAGGACCACCAGCTACCAAACCAGTTTCATCTTTTTCCCTGTATTTATGTGAAAGGGTTACCTCCACAAACTTTGAAGTCATACCCAAAAAAGCTGTTACCAACATCCAGAATAATGCAGCAGGGCCTCCCAAGTGTATTGCTAGTGCAACACCTGCAATATTTCCAGTTCCTACAGTTCCTGAAAGCGCGGTTGCCAATGCTTGAAAATGAGAAGTATCACCTTCATCATCCTCTTTATCAAATTTACCGCTTACTGCTTTTAAAGCATGACCAAAATAGCGGATTTGGGGAAATCCTAAGTAAAAGGTATAGAACAAACCTGTACCTAACAAGGCTATAATAAACCAAGTACTCCCTCCTATGTAACCATCTATTAAACTTAAAATATCGTTTAGTTCCTGCATAAAAAATTAGCTTTCTGGTTTCAGTAAAATTTAGAATATTGTAAAAATAGTACAATAATTTATTTTTAAAATTCAATACAACATATTTTCCCTTCCATTTCGCCAGAAAATAGCATCTGCAAGACAGATAAAGTGGCTTTAGATTCTATTTTATGAAATTTTATTCTGCTCAATTTAGTTGAATATGCTGTTGTCTCATTGATTTGAAAAATCCTGAATGGATTACATTCAAACACATTTAAAAATACTATGTCGCGATTTGTCTTCTTATCATTTCTTTCCCTCTTATTATTATTAATTGATTACTATGTTTTTGAAGGAGTTAAACTAATTAGTAATGGCCTAAGTGAAAACACAAAAAAAATAATCTATACTGCTTATTGGGGGCTTACAGTAATTAGCTTTATAGCTTTTTTCACTTATCATTTTGTAAATCCAGACTTAGTGGGAAGTAAAGCCCGAACCTTTATTATGGTGGGTATTTTTATGAATTACTTCTCTAAGTTCTTTGCTGTTATATTTCTTTTTATAGATGATATCATCAGACTAGGCCAATGGGTTTACGATCAAATAGTACCATCAAAACAAACTATTGCCGAAACTACAGAACCTGTAAAAAATGGTATAACTCGATCAGACTTTCTGGTAAAAACAGGCTTAATTGCATCAACAATTCCATTTGCGGGAATGTCTTACGGTATTATCTCTGGTGCGCATGATTACAGAATTAGGAGAAAAACTGTTTATCTACCTAACTTACCAAAAGCTTTTGACGGAATTAAAATCGGTCAATTATCTGACATTCACTCCGGAAGCTTTTTTAATAAAACTGCTGTAAAAGGTGGAGTCGAAATGTTTTTAAACGAAAAACCTGATGTAATCCTTTTTACAGGAGACCTTGTAAATAATAAAGCTTCAGAAGTAAAAGACTACATAGATATTTTTGGAAAAGTAAAAGCTCCAATGGGAGTTTATTCTGTTTTGGGTAACCACGACTATGGCGATTATGTAAATTGGGAAAGTGCTCAGGCTAAAGCTCAAAACCTCGAAAATTTAAAGCTAGCACACAAAACAATGGGCTGGAATTTAATGATGAACGAAAATACCCTACTTACTACCGAAAATGAACAAATTGCATTGTTAGGCATAGAAAACTGGGGAGCTAAAGCCAGATTTCCAAAGTATGGCAAGTTAGATCAAGCATATAAAGGTACAGAAGATATTCCTGTAAAATTATTACTATCTCACGACCCAAGCCATTGGGATGCTCAGGTTCGCACCGAATATCCTGATATTGACATTATGTTTGCAGGACACACACACGGAATGCAGTTTGGTGTTGAAATAGGAAATATTAAATGGAGTCCGGTGCAGTATATGTACGAACAATGGGCTGGATTATACCAACAAGAAAAGCAATATTTGTATGTAAATCGTGGTTTTGGTTATCTTGGGTTTCCCGGAAGAATAGGCATGCCACCAGAAATCACGATTTTAGAGCTAAAAAAAGCCTGATTTTAAAATCAGGCTTGTAGTAGTTTTTCCAATAGCTGGGCTTTCGGAAGCAATACATCTTCCTCTAATTTTTCATGTACTCTCAAGTCTTTGTTAAGTGCTTGAAATTGAGTTAATAGAACTTTAAATGATAGTTGGTCATTGAGATTTTTTTCTCTCGCTGCTAAGTAATTAATTATTTCTTTTAATCTGGTTTCATGCTCGTGGTCATGTTCCATCATAAATGTTTCGATAGAGATATTTCCAAATTCTTTATAGTATGCTTCTACTTTATCTGTCTTTTCAGAAGAAGCATAATCTAAAAACAAAACATAAGGGAATAATTCATTTTCTTCCACTTCTATGTGCTCTAATAATGATCTTTTATAATCATTAAAGAAATGCAGCAATACCTGAACTGTTGGGTTATTATTTTTTTGTTTGAGGTGGTAAATTGTTTGTTCTAACTCAGGTAGCTTTTTAGAAATATAATAGTGATGAGTTTTCCTTAAATAGTTAACAACTAACTTAATAGGGAACTCAGCAAGTTTTTGAGAAGAAAATGAGTTGATGTCTTCAAAAGCAATAAGTATTTCTGTAAGAAAATTAAGGTCTACATTATTCTCTTTTCTAATAGTAGAAATACTTTTTTGTAAATCATCCTGATCTACTTCAAAACGCTTTATAATAAGCTTAAAAAGGTAATCTGTGGATATTAGATCACCTAAAGTTTGTGTTTTGCCTAACATGGATGTAATACTTTGAAGTTAATACAAATAGTATCACAAAATTAGGCATTACTAAAAAAGGAAAATATGATAAAAATCAATATTCGGAGAATACAGTAAAAACTATTGCAATCTCCGAATATTTAAAATTATTCTAAACTATAATTTTGTAATTTTACTGAACTCTTACAAAATCGCCAGAGTTGAAACCGCTACCACTAATCACACTACACTGAGATGCCTTTCCTTCTCCAATATTCGGGTTTGCTACTTTAATTTCACCAATTTTCTTATCCATACTACCTAGTGAAAGTCCAGTATCAGGGTCTATAAGTTCATCACCTTTTTGGTAGATTACAAATACATCTCCCGCAGAAACTCCATGTTGAGAACCTACATTTATAAATACAGCTCCATTCTTTTCAGTTACAACTTTTGCTTGCCAAGTAATACTAGGCATACTGTTGTTAATTACATCCACCATGTCTTCAACTGCATCTCTAGCTGCTTTACCAACAATAGACTCATCGAATGATTTCTTATCGTTAAAGCTTACATTGCGAGTATTTAGCTTCAAACCTTTAGAGCTCTCTTCTTTTCTTACATTTTCTGCTGTTATAATTTCTGCAGTTGTAGTGTTTACAAGGCGGCAGTCAATACCTACAGTAGCAGATTGAGTTCTTACTCCTATTCCTATTCCCTTTACTCGACCATCTGTAGAATTATCTTTGTAACCAAACTCTGTAACTGAACCAATCACAGCGAGTTCTACTCCAAGTACTTTACCTATCTCAGCTGCACTTTGAGCTGTAACCACACCTGAAGCTCCTAGTTTTTGTTCAGCTAAAATTCTGTCTAGTTCTGATCTCTCAATTACTGTATACTCACCAGATTTTACAAGTTCTGTAGTTAGCATATCAGCCATGCCTTCTCCTACTCCTTTGTTATTCCACCATCTCCAGCTTTTATCTGTTTTATCTTCAAAAACAAAAACAGCCACTCTCTTCTTTAGCTTCATTTCTTGAGCTGAAGCTTTGTATGAGCCAGCAAAAATTCCAATGAAAAATACGATTAAAAAGTAGTACAGTCTTCTATTCAAATTCATGATAATAAATTGTGTTTGATACAATGTCAGATTTTATAATAAATATACGAAACTTTATATCAAACGTACGGGGAAAGTAAACCATTGTTAACGAAAAATAGACATTATTAAGCTTAAAAATTCTCTTGCTCAATACGTTTACTAAGGCGTTTTTTTAGTCTTTCAGCTAACTTTTTATCAAGCTTGTCATCATCTATCTCTCTGAAAGCCAACTCCATAGCTCGCTCCATACCTAAATGAAATATATTATTCATATTGGTATTAAAAGCTTGGTATAATTCGGTTTTCTTTGCAATTTGGATCACTGTAAGGTTTCCTTCTCTTTTTAACTCATGTTCAGACGAAAACTCAAGTTTGATAAAATCTTGAGGAAAGCCAAAACACCTTTCCCAATGTTCACTTTTAGTTTTAATTACTGTTAACTGCAATCCCATTTTCAATAAGTCTTTTAATCGAATTAATTAAGGGACAAAAATTATCCACACTATTATGCTAATAGCTATTATAAGTAAATAGGGCAATGCTTCTTCCCATAAATCAGCCATTTTTCTTAGAGTATTATCTTCCATACTATCATTATTTTTTTATTACTTACCTAAAGAGATGCCACTCATTATCACATTGCTGATTATCAAACACTTACAAACAAAAAATAGAATTTTAAAAGAGAGGGGATTTGTTCAATATCGAACAGTAGGTATAAAAAACTGAACAGCTTAAAAAAACTGTTCAGTTCAATATTAGAAACCAAAATAAAATTTCATTGGATTAATGAAGTGCCGATCTTATATCCAAAGTATTCAGAATTTTTGCTTCCTCAACCATCAAGCTTTCAAGCCGATCGTAAACCGGCTTTTCTTCAAAATATTTTAGTGCCATTTTCACAAATATATTCCCATGTTTTGCTTCTGATGCCCACAATGCTTTATAAAAGTGGCTTAGTTCTTCGTCACCAATATTTTCGCTTACTAGCTTAAACCTCTCGCAACCTCTACACTCAATTACAGAAGCAATTAACAACCTATCTCTAAATCTGGTTTCTCGTGTACCACCCTGTGTTAAAGACATTAGTTGTTGAATATATAAGTCTTTTTGCATTTCTTTTGCAAGCAAAATACCCTTCTTCTCCATAAGATAATATACCTGTTGGAAGTGCTCTAGTTCTTCTATTCCGGTTTCTATGAGTTCGGGTATAATTTCTACCCTTGTTGGGTATTTAGCGACAAAGCTCATAGCCATAGCAGATGCTTTTCTTTCGCAATCTGCATGATCTTGTAAAAATGAAGGAAAGTCGTTCATTACTGCTTCCAGCCATGCATCACTGGAGCTACAAGCCAGATCTATAGAATATTTCATGTTGTTTGTGGAATAGTTAAGAAGAAAAAATATATAAACTTTCTACAGACAAATTTAACATTCCTCGCCAAGGTCGCCACTATTATTGCTAAAAGGCATTCATTTTAACTTTTTTTATGAGCTATCATCTAGTTTAAATTGCCAAATTCACATCGGTTTCAAGTATTTTTTCTGTGGGCTTCTTCAGCATGGCCGAGGGTAAACTGTCTTTAATTACCTCGTTAAGTTTATTTATCAGGTTTTCTTTTACTACAGTTCTATTTGTAATTATGCTTACTTCGCGTACAGCCTCAATGTCTGTTAGGGGTTTTATCATATCCTCTTTTTCAACAGGTACATTTAAAGTAGCTAACTCTGGTATTACTGTAGTACCATTTGTAAACTCTACAATTCTCTTTAACGACTCGATAGAATGACTTTCGAAATTGAAACCAGTATACGGTACCGATTTTTTAGCCTTCGAACAGATTCTTAATACCTGATTCCTAAAGCAGTTTCCTTGGTTTAATACCCATAAATCTCCTTCTTCTAATTCACTTATGCTTACAGAATCTCTTTTATATAAATGATGTGTTTCTGATACATAAAGGAAATACTTTTCATAAAAAAGCGGAATTGTACTCATTGCTTTTGCTGTAATTGGCGTAGCAACAATACCTGCATCTAACTCACTATTTTTTAATGAAACAATAATATCCTCAGTAATCATCTCTTTGATCTGCAACTTTACATCTGGATATTTCTGCTGAAACTCTTGCAGAAAAAGTGGTAATAAATATGGAGCTATGGTAGGTATAATTCCTAAGTATAGTATACCTTTATACGCATGTTGGAACTCATCCAACATATTAACAGCTTTATCTATCTCAAGCATAATTATCCTGGCTTGATCTGCCAGAATTTTACCCGCAGCTGTAGTATCTATTGGCTTCTTATTTCTATCAAATAAAGTAACTCCTAACTCTTCTTCCAGATTTTTTATCTGAATTGTAAGAGCAGGCTGTGTAACTGACAAGGATTTGGCAGCTTCAACATAGCTACCATATCTTTCAAGTGCTAGTAAGAATCTTAATTGAGTTATTGTCATGAGTCATATATAAATTTATTTAATAGACATAGAAAATCTATTAATAATAATTATACTAAATTTGTACAAATAATAAACACGAAAGTAATGGAAAATTCAACCTTATTAAACGCATTAAATTCTTTATTATCAAATTATCAAATTTATTATCAAAACCTTAGAGGTTTTCACTGGAATGTTACAGGTTTCAACTTCTTCGGTCTCCACGAAAAATTCGAAGAATTATATCTGGAGTCAGCCGAAACTGTTGACGAAATAGCTGAAAGAATTCTAGCAATTGGCGGTAAACCGCTACACACATTTGAAGATTATCTGGAAACTGCCAGCATTAAGAGTGCAAAAAATGTTACTAATAGTAAAGACACTGTAGCTTATGTTTTAGAAAACAGTCAGATTTTACTTCGCCAGTTAAAATCTATATTAAACACTGCTTCTGAATTAAATGATGAAGGTACAGTTTCTTTAGTAAGTGATCTTATATCTACTACAGAAAAAAGAATCTGGATGCTTAAAGCATTTCTAGGTTAAAAATATAAACTTTACTTCTCTCATTAACCTGATTTTCTAAGAAAATCAGGTTTTTTTATGCATTTAGATACAGATTCATATCTGAATTACAATATAACAATTTAAATCAACTACAAATTCAACTAATAGAAATAAGCATTTTCAAGAGCTTTATTTACCTGCATCAATTCCTTTTCCTATAACATCGTACTCTTGTAGTTTCTGGCCTTTTTAGTTAGATTTGAAAACCATTCAGCATTACACCCGATCTCTACCCAGCTTTTACAGAAAAGCTGAATGCATATTTTTTACCTAAGCAAAACATACTCAGGACGTACTACTTTTATTTAATTTATTTGTTAAACCACCTTTTAACATATGAAAAAGATATATCCTGTCTTTTACTTTTTATTCATTTTTTATTTTCCTCTTTACAGTCAGCAATTAGACGATAAAGAAAAGAAGATTATTCAGTATGAAGCCGAAATGTTTATTAAAGAATATCAGCTTCTTTTAAACACAATTATATCTTCTTCTCTTAACCGGCTCGAGGTTGAAGAAATCATTTTAAACAGCTATACACAAACAGGAAACAGGATTTTCCTCAACGAAGAAGTTATTGTAGAAGATGATATTGACCCCAGTTATTTTAATGCTTCGAGAGTAAAAGATGTAAAGGTAAGTAAGTATCTAAACGATCTAGATTTATTCTATTCTAAGAGCAATTTCCCTACAATTGAGTTTTCAGAAATGCTTTCTTCTGAGGTAAAACAAAAAGCTTACATTTATGTAGAGGTTTACTTTAAAAGCAAGTTTGGCGGAAATCACAATACAATAAATAATCCATACCAAGATACAGAGCGAATTGCCACCATTGTAGCTACTAAAAATCTAAGAGAAGATGTTTGGGAAATGTCTATTGCCAGTATTGTTTTTTATAATCCCAAAATACATCCACATGTGGCTCAACGGCGAATTGAAAAACAAAAGGAAGAAGAATTAAAAAAAAATAGCCTTGCTATAAGCTCAGAAAGTAGTATTGAAAATAATGTAAACACTATTACAAAGCCAACAAAGTCTGAAATACCTAAACCAAAAGTAAATACTGGTTTATCTAAAACACCGCTTACAGCTTCTATGGGAGTGGCTTCGCTGTCTTTAGCTTCTGCTGTTTATTTTAAGATAAAAGCAGATAGTAATTATAAAAATTGGGAAATAGCCAAAGCAGAAGGAAACGAAGCAGATAAAGAAAACTATAAATCACTCACCATTAAACAAGATAGATTCACGGCTGCCAGTACAGTAGTTTGTGCTAGTGCACTGGTTTACTACTTTTTATACAAAAAGAAGTATAAAGCCTCTCAAAAAAAGCTCACACTCAATATCTATCAACCTACACTTAATACCTACGGAATTTCTATAGCTAAAAAATTTTAAATTATAATGAAGCATAAACTTTTAACAGCAATTTTATTTATCGTAATGGTATTTGCTTGTTCCCGTGATTTTAGTGATGATGAACCAGCAGTAAATGATTATGTAGAAATGGTATTTGTGAGTGGCGGAACTTTCGATATGGGAAGCGAATATGATGAAGCAAAAGATGATGAAAAAGACATCCATAGTATTACTATTAGTGATTTTTATATCGGAAAAAAAGAAATTACTCAGTCTGAATGGCAAGCTATAATGGGCGAAAACCCCAGCTTTTTCGAAGCTTGTGCACAATGTCCAGTTGAAAAAGTTTCGTGGGAAGATGTGCAAGAATTTATCAAACTTCTAAATAACCAAACTGGACTCAAATATCGACTGCCAACAGAAGCCGAATGGGAATATGCCGCCAGAAATAAAGGTAAAACCGAAAAGTATGCAGGTACTTCTACCGATAGCCAGCTTTATCGTTATGCCAACTATTGCGACGATGTTTGCCTCGCCAATGATGACGATAACGAAACTCAACCTGTTGGCTCCAAAACTGCAAATGGCCTTGGTTTATTCGATATGAGTGGCAATGTATGGGAATGGTGCCAAGATTGGTATAGCAGTTCATATTACAGCATAAGCCCCGCTAACGATCCTACCGGCCCAACTTCTGGTACTTATAAAGTAATTCGTGGTGGTAGTTGGTACAGTATACCTAATAACACCAGAACCTCTTATAGAAATTATGAATCTATAGATGGAAAATTTGCTGATGTTGGCTTTCGGCTTGTGAGAGATAAATAATATTTACTTTATCGAAACTAATTCTAACTCAAAAAGAATTAATATATACCTGGCTTTATTAAATAGTCAGGTTTTTTTATTGATTAAAAAGTATAAATTTGGTCATTACACATATTTATAAAATTATCATCTAATATGGATAAGAATAGCGAAGAGTTCCTTTACAAGTATTTAAACAATGCATCGCCAACAGGTTTTGAGTCTTCTGGACAGCAAATCTGGTTGGATTATATTAAACCTTATATACACGATTACATCAGCGATACTTATGGTACTATGGTAGGTGTGGTAAATCCTGATGCTCCATATAAAGTTGTAATTGAAGCCCATGCAGATGAGATTTCATGGTTTGTAAATTACATTTCTTCTGATGGTTACATATATGTAATTAGAAACGGTGGTTCAGATCATCAGATCGCACCTTCTAAAAGAGTGAATATCCATACAAAAGATGGAATTGTTAAAGGTATTTTCGGTTGGCCTGCTATTCACGTTAGAGACAGAGTCAAAGAAGAAACTCCTTCACTCAAAAATTTATTTATAGACTGTGGTTGCGCTAGCAAAGAAGAGGTAGAAGCAAAAGGAATACATGTAGGTAGCGTGGTTACTTTTGACGATGAGCTAATGGAGCTGAATGACAAGTATTATGTTGGCAGAGCACTCGACAATAGAATTGGTGGTTTTATAATCGCTCAGGCATTAAAAAGAATTTCAGAAAATAACATTGAACTTCCTTTTGGTTTGTATGTGGTAAATGCTGTACAAGAAGAAATTGGATTAAGAGGTGCCGAAATGATTGCTAGAAGAATTAAGCCAGATGTAGCAATTATTACCGATGTATGCCACGATACTTACTCTCCAATGTATGACAAAAAAACGCAGGGAGAGCAAAAAGCAGGAAATGGCCCTGTACTTACTTATGGCCCTGCTGTACAAAATAATCTGCTTAATATGATTATAGAAGTAGCTGAGAGTAAGAATATTCCTTTCCAAAGATCAGCAGCTTCTAGAATGACAGGTACAGATACAGATGCTTTTGCTTACTCTGACATTGGAGTAGCTTCTGCATTAATTTCTACACCACTAAAATATATGCACACCACAGTAGAAACAGCTCATAAAGATGATGTTGAAAACGTAAGCAATTTGATTTATGAGTTTCTTGTACAATTGAAAAGTGGTCACGATTTCAGATACATAAAATAAATCCACTTTTTTTTAAAGTGAAATAAACCCATGTTCTTACACATGGGTTTTATTATTTACAAATAAACTGAATCTTATAATTATGAAGAGAATACTATTACCGCTTTTGGCTCTGCTTCTTATGAGCAGCGACAGTTTTTTACCTTGGAAAAACATTACACATTGCGAATCACCATCGCCTATATCGTTGTTTGCCTCTTTGGCAGATTTTAAATCTTTTAGAGACATTCATCCACTACCCGAAAAAGTAGATTACAAGGAAGAAGGAAAGATGATTAGCTTTAGGGCTTCTGATGGCAAAAATGCTGCTGCCTATTTCGTAAAAGCCGAAAAGTCTGCGGCTAAAAAATATTTATTCGTATTTCACGAATGGTGGGGATTAAACGATTATATAAAACAAGAAAGCGACAAATGGGCAGAAATGCTTCCGGGTGTACATGTAATCGCACTTGACCTTTACGATGGCAAAGTGGCTACTACCAGAGAAGATGCTGGTAACTATATGCAAAATACCAAAGAAGAAAGAGCAAAGGCAATTATTGAAGGCGCATTAAAATTCGCTGGTCCTGAAGCAGAAATCGCAACCATTGGCTGGTGCTTTGGTGGTGGTTGGTCTTTACAAAGTGGTCTTTTAGCAGGTAAACAAACAGTTGGTTGTGTTGTGTATTATGGCATGCCAGAAAAAAGTGTTGCTAAACTCAAAAAGTTAAACTCAGATGTATTAGGCATCTTTGCTAGTGAAGATGAATGGATAAATGCAGAGGTTGTGAGTGATTTTGAAAAAAACATGAAAAAGGCAGGCAAAGAAGTAACTACCAAAACTTTTAACGGTGTACACGGCTTTGCCAACCCAAGCAACCCTAAATACAATGAGTCGGCAGCCGAAGAAGCTGAAAAAATGAGCTATAAGTATTTAAAAGATAAATTTCAGATTTCTTAAATAAAGATTTATAAGTCAAAAAGCACTTTCTGGTATATTCCGGACACGAGAGAAAAGAGGTTTTTGTATCTTTCAAAAAAAAGTAAAATATGAAAGAGAAAAAGAAACTACAAAAAGCTTCTACAACCAGTCGTAGGAATTTTATAGCAGGAAGTGCTTTATCTGCTGCCGGTTTTATGATCGTTCCCAGATACGTACTGGGTGGCAAAGGTTACATAGCTCCAAGCGACAAACTAAACATAGCCGGTGTTGGTGTTGGCGGCAGAGGTTACCCAATATTAAAAGATGCCAGTTTACTTAATGAAAAAAAGAAAACTACTGTAGAAAATGTAGTTGCACTTTGCGATGTAGATGATGTAAGAGCTGCAAAAGCCTACGAAAATTACCCGAAAGCAAAAAAATTTAAAGATTTTAGGGTAATGCTCGACGAAATGAAGGGAGACATAGATGCTGTAACTATAGGCACACCAGATCATACGCATGCTGTAATTGCAATGGCAGCCATGCAAATGGGCAAACATGTTTACGTAGAGAAACCCCTTACTCACAATGTTTACGAAGCCCGAATGCTCACCGAAGCAGCAAATAAATACAATGTTGCCACCCAAATGGGAAATCAAGGAAATTCCAGTAATGATATTAGAAGAATTTGTGAGTGGATTTGGGCAGGAGAAATTGGTAATGTAACAGAAGTACAGACTTGGACAAACAGACCAATCTGGCCACAAGGCAAGCAAAAACCTACCGAAAAACCTCCAATTCCAGATACACTTGCTTGGGATTTATGGCTCGGACCTGCACCTTACAGAGATTATCATCCAGATTACTTGCCATTTAAATGGAGAGGTTGGAGAGATTTCGGAACTGGTGCTCTAGGTGACATGGCTTGCCATATAATTGACCCTGTATTCAAATCTTTAAAACTAGGTTACCCAACTAGTGTAGAAGCCAGTGCCAGCACACTTTATATAGACGATTTTGTTGAAGGAGATTTGTCTGAAAGCTTCCCTTCATCCTCAGTTATTCATTTTCAATTTCCAGAAAGAGAAGGAATGCCTCCAGTTAAATTAAACTGGTACGATGGCGGCTTAAGGCCTCAACGCCCAGAAGAACTGGAAGACAATGAGCAAATGGGCGATCCTAATGGTGGTGTTATTTTTATTGGTGATAAAGGTAAAATAATGTGTGGTTGTTATGCGGCAAACCCAACCTTATTACCTTCTTCTAAAATGAAGGATTTTAAAGAGCCTAAGCAAACTTTAGATAGAGTTGAAGATGGACACCAAAGAAGTTGGGTAGCTGCCTGTAAAGGTGGTAAACCTGCTAGCTCTAACTTCGATTATGCAGGCCCACTAACTGAAACAGTTTTAATGGGTAACTTGGCAATAAAGAGTTACTACCTTGAAAATGGAAGAAAAAAACTGCTATGGGATGGCAAGAATATGAAGATTACCAACTTTAAACCAGCAAACGATTTTGTAAAAAGGCAATATAGAGATGGCTGGACTCTTGGAGTTTAAAAATAAAAAGGGCAGTATTTTTTCAAATACTGCCCTTTTTTAAATATTGTATTACTTAAGCTGCTTCATAAACAGCATGCTTCTCTAAAAGACTTTTAAAATCTTGTCTAAGATCTTCGAATCGACTGATATACAGCCTCATTTCAGTATTATCTATCAACTGTGAACTGTTAGTTACCACCAGTAATTTTTGTGCTTTAATCTCTGAAATTAATTCATTGATTCTTCCTGAAAGAAAGTCTACAGTAGCACTTTCATCCATATGTACAGTTTCGTATCCGATCCTTTCTATTTTCATAGAAAAGTACTTTAATTCTTCTTCTAAAAAAGAAAATTTATTCAGCCATTCTTTTACTTGTTTATTGTTTACTGCCGGTTTCATAAAAAATATGATAGTTATTTAAAATGCCTTGTGTACATATTTAAGTACTTAGTAATAAAATAAGTTTCATTTATTCTAAGAATTGTACAACTTCTATATATATCACTCTTTTTATCAAAAAATGTTGCAGTAGTAAGTGAAAATTTGTGTTAAATTTTCATAAAATTTTATATACAGACTAAAAATCGAAGTCCCTCACTACAGTAAAAACACTATTCTGTTTAAACTTTATCCTATGAAATTGGTAACTATATTTTATAAAAAAATTTAGTGAATAAATTTATTCTTATAAACTGAGACATTGAAGGTATTAATTGGTAAATTGACACCGATTTACATGATAAAACCCTATTTTTGCTAAAAACCAAAGGATAACATGAGTGTATTAGTAAATAAAGAATCTAAAGTAATTGTACAAGGATTTACCGGCTCAGAAGGCACATTTCATGCAGGACAAATGATCGAATACGGTACCAATGTTGTTGGTGGCGTAACTCCAGGTAAAGGTGGACAAACTCACCTTGACAAACCTGTTTTTAATACAGTAGAAGATGCTGTGAAGGAAACTGGAGCAGATGTATCAATCATTTTTGTACCCCCAGCTTTTGCTGCTGATGCTATAATGGAAGCTGCTGATGCGGGTATTAAAGTAATTATTACTATAACAGAAGGTATTCCAACAAAAGATATGATCTATGCTAAGGAATATCTAAAAGATAAAAATGTAACCATGATTGGCCCTAACTGTCCAGGTGTAATTACTCCAGGTGAGGCTAAAGTGGGAATTATGCCAGGCTTTATCCACAACCCTGGTAAAATAGGTATTGTTTCAAGATCAGGAACACTTACTTATGAAGCAGTTGACCAAATTACAAAAGCAGGTCTTGGCCAATCTACTTGTATTGGTATTGGTGGTGACCCAATTATAGGAACTACTACAAAAGACGCTGTAAAGCTTTTAATGGAAGACCCAGATACTGAGGGAATCATTATGATTGGTGAGATTGGAGGTCAGATGGAAGCTGAAGCTGCTTACTGGATCAAAGAAAACGGAACTAAGCCAGTTGTAGGGTTCATTGCTGGACAAACAGCACCTCCGGGAAGAAGAATGGGACACGCTGGTGCTATTATCGGTGGAGCTGATGATACTGCTGCTGCTAAAATGAAAATTATGGAAGAATGTGGCATTTTAGTAGTTGAGTCTCCTGCAAACATTGGAGAAACAATGGCTAAAGCTATAAAATAAATCCTTACAGTTATTGCATAAAAAAAGGGATGATTAAATCATCCCTTTTTTATTTATAATATCCTAAGAGGCAGAAATTAATCTTCCTCAAAAATTGCTTCAAGTATGTGGTTTGCAGCTTCTCTACCATCTAATGCAGCTGTTACTACTAAATCAGCTCCACGAACAGTATCTCCACCTGCATACACTCTCTTTTTAGAAGTTTCTTGTTTCTCGTTTACAATAATAGCTCCCCAGTCGTTTGTCTGGATATCATTTTTCTCAAGAAACTCTATCTTCTTATTACTAAAACCTAGTGCAAGAATAACAATATCAGCTTCGATAATTTCCTCAGAACCTTCAATTTCAACGATTTTACCTCGCCCGCTTTCATCAGACAATATCAATTCTGTTTTTACAAACTTAACTCCTTTAATATTGTCGTTTGCATCTGCTACAAAGTTCTTAGGACTACTGTTGAAGATAAATTCAACCCCTTCTTCTTTAGCCGATTTTACTTCTTTTCTACTACCAGGCATGCTTACTTCATCTCTTCTGTAAACACATTTTACGCTTGCAGCACCTTCTCTAATAGAAGTTCTTACACAGTCCATAGCAGTATCTCCACCACCAATAACTACTATATTTTTACCTTGTACATCAAACTTATTGTCGAATGGTAATTCTAGCAGTTTTTTCTGGATGTTGGTTAGGAATGGCACAGCCATGTAGATATTATCATCATTATAAGCTTCATAGTTTAATACTCTACCTTCAGTAGCACCAACTCCTAAAAATACAGCATCATGCTTCTCATAAATCTCTTCGAAAGTAATATCTTTTCCTACTTCGGTATTGAGGTGTAACTCTAAACCTGCTTCAATTAAAAATTCAATTCTTCTTTGAACTGCCTTTTTCTCAAGTTTAAAACCCGGAATACCATAAATAAGCAAACCTCCTGGCTGATCTGCACTTTCATAAATAACAGGCTTTACACCTGCTCTCAATAAAAATGTAGCGCATGAAATACCTGCTGGCCCTGAACCGATAATTGCTACAGTTTTGTTATTATCTATTGGTTGAAACTCTGGCTTAAAGCCTTTGTCGAAACCTTTTTCAGAAACAGATACTTCTATAGAACCAATGGTAATAGCTCCATGGCTTTCGATCTGACCTTCGTTGCTTTCGTTAAGTGTACAAGAACCCTCACATAATCTATCGTGAGGGCAAATACGACCTAAAATTTCTGGAAACGGAGACGTTTCATTAGAAATATTAAAAGCAAGTTCTAAGTCTTTATCTGCAATAAATTTTAACCATTGAGGTATATTGTTGCTTAATGGACAGCCACTTGAACTACAATATGGGTTTCCGCATTGCACACATCTGCTTGCCTGTGCACCGGCTTCCTCTTCGGTGTAAACCTTACTAATTTCTTCGAAGTTTTTTATACGCTCATTAGTTGGCTTTACACCTGGATCTATTCTTTCTATTTTAGTAAATTCGTACATAACATTAGTCAGATTAGCTAATTATTAATTACCCTCAATTGGGTTTAGTGGAGCTTTCATGTCTTTTGAAGTCACCATGTAGAAATACCTCAACTCATCTCGGAAGTGCTCAAGTATTTTCTTAGCCAATGGGCTATGAGTTCTAAAATGATAGCTTCTAAGAATTTTTCTAAGATAATGTCTACCTTCATCTCCCTCATCTGTATCAATCCTTTCAGCTTTGATCAGCTCCTGATTCATCTTATCTATAAAGGTATTATTTTTATCGTAGACGAAAGCAACACCACCTGTCATACCTGCACCAAAGTTGTGACCTGTTTCTCCAAGTACTACTACAGTACCACCAGTCATGTATTCACATGGGTGATCACCAGTACCTTCTACAACAGCTAATGCTCCTGAATTTCTCACTCCAAAACGCTCACCTACCTGACCTGCAACAAACAATTTACCACCAGTAGCACCATATAAACAGGTATTACCAGCTAAGTTGTAATTGTTGTTGATGTTTTCTGGTACAATAATGATATGGCCACCTCTCATGCCCTTACCAACATAGTCGTTAGCAGAACCTGTTAGTTTTAACAACATACCTTGGCTTAAGAATGCACCTAAAGACTGACCTGCATTACCTTTTAAGTTGATGGTAATCGTTTCTTTAGAAAGCCCTTTATCGCCATAGTAATCTGCAATTACACCACTTGTTAAAGCACCAAAACTTCTGTTTGTATTACTAATATTATAGTTTACAACTACAGGGAATTGAGGATTTTTAATAGTAGGAAGAATCTTCTTTAAAATCTGCTGCTCGTACTCATTCTTATCAAATGGAGGGTTGTATTTTACTTTTTGGTAATTATCGCCCGGTGCTTGATAAAGAACTTCTGTAAAATCGAACTTCTTAGCAGACTCATCATTAATTACATTTAAAAGCTGAGTCTGACCAATTACTTCATTCAGCTTAGTATAACCAAGTTCAGCAAGTATTTCTCTAACCTCTTGTGCTACAGATCTTAGATAATTGATGATGCCTTTTACAGTACCTGTATAATAAGCTCTTAGCATCTCATCTTGTGTAGCAATACCAACACTACATTTGTTCAAGTGACAAACTCTAAGAATTTTACAGCCTACTGTTGAAAGTAATACAGTACCAAATGCATAAGTCTCTGCTCCAAGAATTGCTGCTTTAACAATATCTTTTCCTGTTTTAAGACCACCATCTGTTTGTAACTCAACCATACCTCTAAGTTGGTTCACTTTAAGCGCATTGTGTGCTTCACTTAAACCAAGCTCCCAAGGGTTACCTGCAAATTTTATTGAACCAAGCTGGGCAGCACCTGTACCACCATCTGCACCTGATATAATAATCTTATCTGCATATGCTTTAGCAACACCCACTGCAATTGTACCTACACCCGCTGTTGAAACCAACTTCACACAAACTCTTGCTTTAGGGTTAATTTGCTTAAGGTCAAAAATTAACTGAGCAAGGTCTTCAATTGAATAAATATCGTGGTGTGGTGGTGGAGAAATAAGTGTTACACCCGGAATTGTACATCTTAATGATGCAATAAGCGGAGTTACTTTTGAACCTGGCAACTGGCCACCTTCACCCGGTTTTGCACCTTGTGCTACTTTAATCTGAATTTCTTCAGCACTGCGAAGATATTCCGGAGTTACACCGAATCTACCAGAAGCAACCTGCTTGATTTTACTATTCTTAATAGTATTAAATCTCGCTCTATCTTCTCCTCCTTCTCCTGAGTTAGACTGTCCACCAATGGTGTTCATCGCTTCGGCAATTGCCTCGTGCGCTTCTGGTGAAATTGACCCTAAACTCATCGCAGCAGAAGTAAATCTCCAAGTAATATCTTCTACCGATTCTACTGAATTAATATCTACTGGCTCAAGATCCGACTTAAATTCAAAAAAGTCTCTGATCATTTTAAGCCCTCTATTATTAATGCGCTCTTTTATTTCAATGTAATCTGCTTCTTTACCTGTTCTAGCAAATTTTTGAACTGCATGAGCTACATCTGGTGAAAAATCGTGATATTCACCTTTGTCCATGTATTTGTAAAAGCTTCCTACTTCGAGAGGGAAAAGCTTTTTAACTTTTCTTTTCGGGAATGCCTGCTCATGATATTTTTTAACTCTATACTCAATATCATAATAGCTTAAACCTGGAATTAAAACATCTGAGCTGTCAAAACACTCTTTAACAATCTCTTTGCTAAGACCGATTACATCGAATAAAGCAGAGTTAAGGTAACTCTCTACAGTACAGATTCCCATTTTAGACATAATTTTCAAGATGCCTTTGTTAATAGAACCATGCACTTTTTTCAATGCATTTTTGTAATGTACAGCTTCATCTTTGTGCTTTCTAGAAATAATCTGAATAGCAGATGCATAAGCTAAATATGGATATAATGCTGTAACACCATAACCAAGAAGTACTGCACATGAGTGCGAATCGTAAACCTCGCCAGTAATAGCAACAATAGACACTTTGCTCCTCAATCCTTTCTTCAATAATAAAGTATTGATATAGCCAACCATCATTGGCATTGGGATAAGCCCTTCTTCTTTAGATAGGCATCTATCGTCTAGTAAAATTACATTTACTTGTCTGTCTCTTACTGCCTCAACTACGGCCTCGCCTTTTTTATGTAATGAACTTTTTAAATCGTCTTTAAAACAGGTATAAACAGTTTCATTTTTATAGTTCGCATCGTAAAGTGGATTTCCAACATCTCCAAAAGCTTTTAATACATCTAGCTTTTCTTTAGAGAGAATCGGATTCATCGTTTTCAGCTTATGCGCATTTGCCGATCCATCTTGTAAAATATTTACTTTAGGACCAAAGCTGATACTTGTAGACATTACAAGTTTTTCACGAATTGGATCAATTGGAGGGTTTGTTACCTGAGCAAATTTTTGGCGGAAGAAGTCGGTAAAGTTCCTCTGTACACTACTAAAACAAGCTAAAGGAGTATCGTCTCCCATTGAGCCAGTTTCTTCTTTACCAGACTCGATCATCGGTCTGATAATACTCTCCATTACCTCATTTGTATAATTATGGTAGCGCTGTTTTTCAACTAAATCTTCAGGATAGCAATCGCTAAAATCTGAGAAGTTTTTATCAGCATGCTCCATCAAATATGCAGATGAATCATTAAGCCATTTGCTATATGGGTTTGCGTTTTTCAGGTAATCGTTAATTTCCTGATTTTTTAGAATTTTCCCATACTTTAAATCAACACCGATCATTTGGCCACTTCTAAGTGTTCCTTGATCAGATATATCTTTATCTTCAATATCAATTACACCATACTCACTGCTTATAATAATTCTATTATCTGTAGTGATGATGTATTTAGCAGGACG
Source organism: Chondrinema litorale (assembly GCF_026250525.1). GTDB lineage: Bacteria > Bacteroidota > Bacteroidia > Cytophagales > Flammeovirgaceae > Chondrinema > Chondrinema litorale. The sequence goes on along the minus strand of NZ_CP111043.1, from coordinate 2,924,722 downwards.
TAATCCGTTTCTGTCGAGAATACAACCTACATATCTTCCGTCTGTTAGGTTAAGTGCTGCTGGGCCATCCCAAGCCTCAAAATTACCTGATGTGTACTCATAAAAGGTTCTGAGTTTTGGATCCATATAAGGTGCATTTTGCCAAGGAGCAGGCACCATACTACGAGCAGCTTTAAAGAAATCTACACCATTTTGTAAAAGGAACTCAAACATATTGTCTACACTTGCGCTATCACTAGATCCTTTTTCCAAAATAGGTAATAAGCGCTTCATTTCTTCTTCTGTAAACACATCACTCTTAAAGTTCTCTGAGTTTACCTTCACATTAAACCTATTACCTTTAATTGAGTTAATCTCACCATTGTGAGCTAAACTTCTAAAAGGTTGAGCCAATGGCCAACGTGGTAATGTATTAGTTGAGAATCTTTGGTGAAACAGCGCGAAACTTACTTCGAAATCGTCGTCTTGCAGATCTATATAAAATTCTTTTACAAGGTTTGGCATAATAAGTCCCTTGTAAGAAATCATTTTATCTGAAAAAGATGCAATATAGAAAGTTTGATCATTTCTAAATTGATGTTCCGCTTCTTTCCTTGTAAGGTAAAGTAAGGGTTCAAAACGCTTTGTTGACATCAATGAATTAGGTACAACAAAAGCTTGGGTAATATGTGGAATTACCTTGAGTGCCAACTCACCTAACACATTCACATTAACAGGTACTTTTCTGTAGAAAAGAACTTTTAAATCGTTCTTCTTACATACTTCGTTAAATGCCTCTCTATGCTCATCAGTTTTAATAAAAAGCATAGCCACCGCGTACTTTTCTGGTAGGTCAAAGCCGTTAATTTCAGCTATTTTCTCCATAAATAGGTGCGGCATTGAAAATAACATACCACTACCGTCGCCACTTTTACCATCAGCAGCAATTGCTCCACGATGAATCATTCTTGATAATGCCTCTAGAGCATCTAGTGTCATTTGTCGGGTAGGCACATTATTGCAGTGGGCCATCAGACCACACCCGCAATTGTCTTTAAAAGAAGTTAGTCTATCAAACATCGTAAACTTTTAAAAAAAAGGGAAATAATTATTTGCCTATGCGCATTAAAAATTGCTAATTCAGAATTAACCGAATTATAAAATTAATAAGAAATAGTGGAAATTCTCATATTAAATATATGAGAAATACAAAAAAACCTGTGTAGCGTATATACTTTATACGGCCTCTGTATGAAGTTCAAAGTCAAAAACCGTCCTATCTCGTCTATCTTCCAATATCCGGCTATAGGAATATATTGTTAATTAAATTTTGTCTGAATATAAAAAATTTTCAGTTGGGAATAAAATCTTCAGGATTTAAAGATTTTCTAAAAGAAAAAATACTTAATTATTTTTCTTCCTCTTTATAAGCTTCTTGTATTTGCCTTTGTAGTGTCTCATTTTCCTTCTTTCTTTTAAGTCAGACAGATTGCGTTTAGGTTTTGAGGTGGTTCTGTTCATTAACTTATTAGAAGAATTGTTGTATCGAGTTCCCCCTAAAGCACCAGCACCTCTACGCCCTGCTCCTGCAGCACCATAGAAATTTAGGTTCTCATTAAAGGTAAATCGAAGGGAAATCTCATCTGTACCACCTAAATCGCTTGAGTACTCATTAGAAAGGGATTGGCGAGAGTATGCAATAGTGAAGTTTTGCAGATGTACACCTACACCTGCTGTAATTGTAGAATTTGTTCTATACGAAGCTCCTGCTGTAATTAAGTTACGATAAGTGAAGTATAATCCGGCATCAAAAATATCTGTATGATTATCTATATATCTATAATTTACTCTTGGTTCTAACCAAGTGCCATCGTCCATAAATAATAATCTATAAGATGCACTACCAGTAAACATCGTTGGGAAATAATCTTTTTCGGGAGTTTCTTCACTTGTAAGCATATTTGTAAAGCGAACAGAGCTCGCTCCAAGTTGAAACTGCTGCAAGGTTAAAGTAAAACCAAAGTTAAAATCTACATGGTTATAACCAGGAAAATTAAGAATAAGAGGATCGCTTTCCTGTGCTATTTTGGCATCGCTTAAATCTAGATTTACATTAGCATATTCAGCAGATACTCCCATTGAAAGCCCTGAATTATTTCCTAATGGCAGGTGGTAAGCAACAGCACCAGATACAAAGTTAGTACCTAACAAATTGAATTTTTCTCTAAAAACATTAGCTGCAACACCCACTCTACCACCAGCAAAATGATTTTGAATTCCTGCATATAAATTAGTGATTGACCTGTCTAGCCCCGACCATTGGTTTTGGTAACTTAGGTCTACAGCACCACCATACAAACCAGCTTGCGAAGGATTGTATATTAATCCGTTGTTGAATTTCTGACTGAAGATCGGCAGTTCTTGTGCTTTTGTTTCGCTTGCAACTAAACAGACAAATAAAATATATAATAGAAAATTCTTCATATGCTTTGGTTTTTAAGGGTGGTTTTCAACTGCACTTTTAAATTATTGCTATTTAATGATGGTTAAAACTTCAGTAAATGTCTTGGTATCAACATCCACTACAGTAAACACACACATGTAATTTCCAGCTGGCAATGCCATTCCATTGCTATCTGTACCCGCCCAGTCATTTTGATAGTTTTCGACGACAAATATCTCTTTGCCCCATTTATCTAGAACCTGAAGTCTGTTTTCAGGGTAGTATTCTAAGTTTTCGATTAGAAGATAATCGTTGTAACCATCTCCATTTGGTGTAATTATATTAGGCACTACAGGATCAGGAATAATCTCGGAGATTGTGATACCTAAAACCACTAAATTATTTTCTTCATCCTCTTCATCCACTTCTAAGTTACTGTCAACATAGAGCAGTACTAAATAGTCTCCTTCAGGAAAGCCGTCAGGTATTGTTAGTACTTGAGATAATTCATAAACTTCTCCTGCTGCTAGAGAATCAACACGTATGTTCAATGCAGCAAGATCATCATTTGATAATAGTGAATCTGATGAAAAATATACTTGTACATTAAATGAACCTGCTGTAGCTTCTCCAGTATTTTCAACAATAATATCGAAAGTAACATCTGTACCGATAGTAATATTATTAGGCTCAACAGCTCCACTTATAATCAGGTCAATAGGATCGGTTACAGCATTTTCTGTTATGGTTATATTTACTATTGCAGACTCTAAAGCTTGGTCTTTTCCATCACTTGCAGAATAAGTAAATGATGTTTCTCCTGTCCAATCTTCATCTGGAATAAAAACTAAGTTTTCTAATGCAGAAACACTTATTATTTCTTGTCTAGTTAACTCAATATCTCCTAAATATAAAGTTCCATTTTCTGGTAAAGTTGTAATTATCACACTTACTAATGTGTCTCCATCTGAATCAAAAAACGCGTCAATAAATTCTTCGCTACTTATTACTAATTCTTTATTCATTTCCCCAGTTAAAGAAATATTAGTAAGATAAGGTGGAGTATTCACTTCAATACTTCCATCTGTAGATACACCAGCAATATTACTATACTCAGAAGCTACATTATCATTAAAGTTTGCTAATCTAATTCTATAATAGTACTCAGTGTTTTCTTCTAAATCAGAACTATCTACATAAGTATTAGTACCATCATATTCTACTACAGCAATTTGTTCGAAATTATCTGTACCATTTACAGACCTCTCAATAATTACATTATCTACTATAACTTGTGATGAATATTCCCAAGTTAATAATACTGTACCATCCTCTTCCTGATACTCAGCCACAAGATTTTCAGGGGCATCTAATGTAACTTCTACAATTCTCAGCCTAAATTGAGTGGCATTACTTTGGCAAAGACCTCCTGGACTAGTTTGAACAACTTCAAAATCATAATAACCAGCATCTGTATTAGAGAAGCCATTGTTTGCAATATCACCTGGATTAAATACTTCTCCAGTAGCAATTTCTTCACCATTAAAATACCATTTGAATTCAGCATTAGATACTCCAACAGCTACGATATCTTCAAATGGTTGACCTACTATAATAACAGATTGGTACTCTACTGTAGGTGAATCAAAAGTGCTTTGGCCTTTAATTGTTATTGATGCCGTTTCTCCTGAAACAGCATCAGTTACCTGTAACTCATAAGTACCTTCTCCATAAATTGTTAAATCTATAGTCTCACTACTGGTATTTGAAAGGTTTCCACCGTTTTGGGGATCTAAAGACCAAGTAATATCACCTGAACTATTTAAAACTGTATAACTATAACTACTAGATGGACCTGGGCATACTACTGTATCACCTTCTATAGATAATTCACTTCCACTGCTTCCTTCTGTTTCGAGTATAAACTCTCTACTATATAATGTTAACCCAACAACATAAGAGTTCGTTACTTCACATGTATATACACCAGCGTCATCTTCTGTTACATTTTCTATGACATAAATATTTTCACTTGTTTGATCAATGATACTACCATCTTTTTTCCAAGAATAAATATTAGTAGATATACCATCATCTATATCTAAATCAAATGTATATGTCTGACCTACAGTTAATAACTGAACTTGTTTAACTCCAACACTATCTTGCGGCTCATAATCAAGGGGAGGGTTTGTAAAAGGCAATAGATCTTCAAAAGTTAAGGCATTATCTGCAACATTAATAAATGGAGTACCAGATATATTTGCCGCATCACCAAGACCTGTTAATTTATTTTCATTGAGTAACAACCAAGTTAATGGCATATTCGATATTCCCACTGGTAAATCACCTTCTAACTCATTAGCGTTTAATCTAAGTTCTTGTAAATTTATCAGCTGGGTAAGCTGGCCAGGAATTGCACCTGTGAAATTATTAGAATGAAGATTGAGACCTTCAAGAGTTGCAACATCAAACAAACCAGAAGGTAATTCTCCGTCTAATTGATTATTAGATAAATCTAAATACTTTAATGCATTTAACTGTGAAAACATTTCTGACAATTGCCCACTAAACTTGTTCACACTTAGGTTTAATGTATCTAGATAAGTCAATTCAAAAAGTTCATCTGGTATATTTCCACTTAAACCATTTCCATCTGAAGTATTATTAGATAAATCTAGTTTATGTAAAAACTCTAGTTGACTAATAGTTTGGGGAATTTCACCAGACAATGCATTATAACCTAATAATAGTTTTTCTAATTGAGTTAATTCACCTACTCCACTTGGTATATTGCCAGAAAGTGAATTTTGAGATAAATCTAAATGTATAAGATTTTCAATTAGGCTTATTTCAGATGGTATTGAACCTGTTAAAGCAATATTACCTGTAATTACTAATGAATCAAGATTGATAAGGGAGCCAATATCACTTGGCAAGATTCCATTCATTCCTTTATTTTGTAATACTAATCCAGTTAGACAACCATAACCATCTGTATTAAAAATCAATCCTTCCCAAGTTGACATATCAGTACTTGCTGCATCATTGCTAAAATCCCAAGCATTATTTACATCGTTCCACGTCCAGTTTAAACCATCTGTAGCATCGTAAATAGCTTTTAGAGCCTCATAATCGGCTGTCGAACAGTCATCTTTAACAGAAAGGGTGATTTTTCTTGAGTAGAGAGTTAAATCACTTACATCTGCATTAGTAATTTCACAATAGTATTCGCCTTCATCTTCTTGTGCCAACTTGGTAAGTACTAAATCCCTACTATCTTCTGAGAATACCTGACCGTTTTTATACCATACAAATTTACTTTCAGTAGGCAGACTCTGATCGAAAAAAGGCAATTGGTATGTATAATCTCCACCAATTAATATTACTGGATTGTCTGTATTACCAATACTATCTTGAGGGCTATAAGAAGTGATGATATCTTTATAGGGCAAAATATCTTCAAAAGTAAGTTGATTGCCTTCCACTTTAATTTCTGAGATATTTGGAAGGGATAAGGTACTTATATCTGGTAATTCTTCTAAGGCATTATTACTTAGATCAAGTACTTGAAGAATGTTTGTAGCATCTTGTACTTGGAGATCAACAGTTTCAATAGAAGTTCCTGTAACTTTTATATCTTCTATTATGGAGTTGATAACTAAAGGTAATTCTCCATTTAGATTTTCGCTGCTTTCAATTACTAGAGATTTTAGATTAGCTATCTCGTTTATTTCAATAGGAAGTTCACCATGTAGATTTTGAGCAATAAGTTCTAAGCCTGTTACACATCCAGTAGTTTGGTCTACAGTTACTCCATCAAAATCAGCCACATCTCCATTCATATCCCAAGGAGTTTCCCAAGCAGCTCCATTAGTGGCATCATAAATTTTTGAGAGTGCATTTTTATCTTCATCGGCGCAAGCACCAAGAACTTTTAAGGTGATTTTTTCGCTTTGTAGCTCTAAGTCTGAAACACTATTATGTGTAGAAGTAAAATAGTATTCTCCAGCATCTGTAAGTTGAACAGTTGGTATTTCAAAAGCACTTACTTTTGATGTATGGGACTCAACATTATCTTTATACCAGACATAGTCTACATCGGTTAACTCTTCATCAACTTCAAAATCTAATAGGGCAGTCTCACCCTCATTCACTATTACAGTTCTTTCTTCACCAACTAATAGTTGAGGATAAAATACATTTGTAGCAACATCTGTAATTACTTGTAAATTTGCATTTGTAGGATGAATAAAATCTTTAAAAGTGAGCTTATTGTTCGATAAATATAGTTTTTGCAAAGAGGTAGGAAAACTCAGGTTTTCTGGTAGATCTGTAATTAGATTGTTAGAAAGATAAAAGTCTTTCAAACTATTCATTGCTGAAAAATCTATTTGAGAAATATCTGAAATTTCATTATTAATGATATATACATTAACGAGATTATCTAATTGTTCAAATGAGGCAGGTATACTTCCTGTTATTTTATTAGTATTAAGATTTAATTCAGATAAAAATAATGTTTTATATTCAACAGATGGAATAGAACCAGATAAGCCAGATTCATCATCTTTATGATTATTAGATAAATTAAGACTGGTAAGGCTCGTAAGTTTGGTAAATATTTCTTCTGGAATAGAGCCTGAAAGCTGATTATCAGACAAATTAAGTGTATACAGGTTTGTTAAATTACCAATTTCAGTAGGTATTGAACCATTAAATGAATTGCCTGATAAGTTTAAAGTTTGTAGATTGGTAAGACAGCCAATATTAACAGGAATTTTACCCTCAATACCGAAATTATTCAGCTGCAATTCAGTCACAATAGTAGCATCAGTTGCATCTAATGTAACACCTTTCCAAGTTGATCTGGCTGCATTTAAATCCCACTGTTGCCCATTAGGAAACTCATAAATATCTCCAGTTTTCTCTGCAAACCGAGCAGCAATTTCTACTAAAATATCATAATCTGTTTTATTAGTACAATCTTGACTATAAGCCGTAGAAAGTTGTAAGTAAAAAGCAGTAATAAAGAAAAGAAAAAAGTAGGCTCCTTTTACTCTTTGCATATAATCTCTAATAAGGATTGGTTGAAGGTATTTATATATCATTGTTTATTTATCAAAAAAGTAATAATCACAAAAGTGAGTTTATCCACCTTGTAAGTTAAATTTTTAGCCGATTTACCAGCATTACAATGTGCCATTAAAGAAATCAAGCAGGTATTTCAACACAGATTCCTGAAGTAATTTTTACTATAATCAAGAACAAATTTACAGAAAGGTATTATTAAAATGTAATTTAATAGTACATGCTATACTTAACATTTATAAATATACGCTCTATTCGTTTTATTTGCTTGTTATCCTGTACGAACCAATTAGCAAAAAATAATCCTTTTTTTACAATTATTTTTATAACAAGTTTAAAGATTACTTACAAAGAAGTTCTTAGGTATGGTTTTGCATTTAATACTAAATCTATAATTTTATTTTAGAATTGGTAAATACCACAAGTATTCAGTAGGGTAATTTTGTTGAAAGCTTTAATAGAAAAGTATAAGAATTATGTATAAGCGATGGATTGTTAAAGAGATACCTGATGAAGAAATAGTAGAAAAACTCTGCTCTGAAATAAATGTAAGCAAACCTTTGGGAGCTATTTTAGCCCAAAGAGGTATTGATAGTTTTGAAAAAGCCAAAGCTTTTTTCAGGCCTAAACTGGAAGATTTGCACGATCCGTTCTTAATGAAAGATATGCAAATTGCAGTTGAAAGATTGCAAAAAGCAATTGAAAATGAAGAAAGAATTCTTATTTATGGCGACTACGATGTAGATGGAACTTCTGCAGTTTCGTTGATGTACTCCTTCCTTAAAAAGTTTTACAACCATATAGATTACTATGTGCCAGACAGATACCAAGAAGGTTATGGCGTTTCAAAAAGAGGGATTGATTATGCTGCAAGTGAAGGTTGCTCACTTATAATTGCCCTTGATTGTGGTATTAGAGCAATTGACAAAGTTGAATATGCAAATTCTTTAGGATTAGATTTTATTATTTGCGACCACCATAAACCCGGAGAAACTGTACCTGAGGCCACTGCTATTCTTAACCCCAAACAAGTAGATTGCTCTTATCCTTATAAAGAACTTACTGGTTGTGCTATTGGCTTTAAACTAATTCAAGCTTATACAATTTATCAAGAATTGAATTTAGAAGAAGCTTTTAATTACATGGATTATGCTGCTGTAAGTATTGCTTGCGACATTGTTCCTGTAACTGGTGAAAATCGTATTATCGCTAAGTTTGGTCTTGATCAAATTAATAATACTCCACGCCCAGCTTATCATGCGCTAAAACAATTGGCTGGTTTACCACAAAATCTCACTGTTAGCAATGTTGTTTTTGGCTTCGGACCAAGAATTAATGCCGCAGGAAGAATTTCTCATGCCAATCAAGCAGTTAAGTTACTTATTACACAAACATTAGAAGAAGCATTAGAAAGTGCTAAGGATGTTCATCAGAAAAATGATACTAGAAAAATTTATGATGAACAAATTACCAATGAAGCGCTCGCCATGATGGACTGTGGAGGTACGAGTTATGGTAAGACTACTGTATTATTTAAAGACGATTGGCACAAAGGTATTATCGGTATTGTCGCTTCAAGGTGTATAGAAAAGTGTTACCGACCTACAATCATTATCACATCTTCTAATGGTAAAGCGACTGGTTCTGCCAGATCTGTAAAAGATTTTGATATTCACGAAGCAATTGCTGCCTGTTCTAAGCATTTAATTCAGTTTGGTGGTCATAAATATGCAGCGGGAATTACATTGGAAATCGATCAAGTACCTGCATTTGCTCATCAATTTGAAAAAGTAGTAAGTGAAACTATTTTGCCTGATCAATTAATTCCAAAGATTGAAATAGATGCTCAACTTGATCTTAGCCAGATTACTTGGAATTTTTACAAGATTATAGAACAGATGTCTCCATTTGGCCCTGAAAACCTAAGGCCTGTTTTTGTTTCGGAAGTAGTTTGTGATAAAGGTAAAATAAGACTGTTAAAAGAAAAGCATTTAAAGCTTACAGTAAGGCAAAAGGAAACTAGTTTTTGTTTGGATGCAATTGCATTTAATTTTGGAGAGTTTTATAGAGAACTAATGTCCAGAGATGGAGCACCTTTCTACATTTGTTATACTATTGAGAAGAATGAATACAAAGGAAAGGTAACATTACAGTTAATGATTAAAGACATTAAAACTCGATTGGAACACCCATTAGAAGCGTCGCCATCAAACTAATATAGTTAAGCGATCTTCATTTAACACCAGCATTTTTTCTATGAAATTACATACACAGATTTTTTTATTTATCAACATTATCCTTGTTACTTTTTCTTGCAAAGCACCAGAAGAAAAACAAATAGCATTTGCACCAGAGCCTGTAACCGAAAGCGAAATTTTAAATGAGGTCGCCAAACTCCTAACAGATCCTGAGATGACTGGTACCTCACTAAGTTTATATGTAGAGAATTTAGACTCAGCAGAAACAGTAGTGGCTTATATGCCAGATATTTCTTTGGCTACCGCTTCTACAATGAAAGCCCTTACCACTGCTACTGCATTACAGGTGCTAGGTTCTGAATTTAAGTTCGAAACCAAAATAACTTATTCCGGAACTGTTGATGAACAAGGCACTTTACATGGCGATTTGTACATAATAGGCGGTGGCGACCCAACTTTTGGTAGTGATAACATGCCTTCTTTAATGGATTTCCTAGCAAATAGAATTTTAGAAAAAGGCATAAAAAAAATTGAAGGTAAATTAATTGGCGATGCTTCCATTTTTGAAAGTAAGCTAATTTCTGATACATGGATATGGGAAGATATTGGTAATTATTACGGTGCCGGCCCTTCAGGTTTATCTATTCATGAAAATCAATACAGTATTTATTTTCAAACAGGAATAAACATAGACGATCCGACAAAGATTGTTGAAATCGCACCTAGTGTTACCAATTTACATATAGAAAACGAAGTATTAACTGGTAAAAAAGGTAGTGGAGACAATGCTTATATTTATGGTGCTCCTTATAGCTATAATCGCATTGTAAGAGGTACACTCCCACCCAACCAAAGAAGGTTTATGATAAAAGGTGCTATGCCAGACCCAGCTTTATTTTGTGTTCAATATTTCAGAAAAACACTAGAAGCTAAGGGTATTTTAATATCTTCTGATATTGAAGTGCTTAGAAAAACCACTGCACCCGCTAAGCCAAATATCGAAGAAATATACACTTATCAATCAGAGAACCTTGCTGAAATTATCAAAAGAACTAATTATAAAAGTGTGAATCTCTATGCAGATGCCATGCTAAAAATGATTGGCTACAAACTGGAAAACAAAGGTACTTTTAAAGATGGTACACAAGCTGTAATTGATTTTTGGGAAGAAAAAGGAATCAATATGAAAGGTGTATATATGGAAGATGGCAGCGGACTTTCCAGATTTAATGCCATCTCATCTAAAACACTTACACAAGTTATTAAATATACTTTTTCTCATGATGAAGGCAACTTCTTTTATAACTCTCTGCCAATTGCAGGTAAAACAGGCACATTAAAAAGTCTCTCTAAAGGAAATATATCTGAAGGAAAGATAAGAGCTAAAAGTGGTTATATAAAAAATGTACGTGCCTATACGGGCATTGCAGAAACCTACTCAGGTAAAAAACTTGTATTTAGCTTATTGATAAACAATCATGCAAAATCATACAGAGATTTATCTGGAGATATAGAAAATATTTTTGATTTGCTTGTAAGACTTTGAGCAAACACTGGGAGTATTTATCACAAAATTAATAGGTATTTTTAAAAAATAATTTCTTAGCTTTGTCGCATAATTTGGAATTTTAAAAGCGGAATTCAAGTTATAACCTAAATTCAATTACACTATTCTTTTCTTAGGAAAAGTAATTGGTTTATAAAGAAGAGGTGAGAGAGCAGGCTCTAAGACCCTCTAGCAACCTTCCAGGTAAGGAAAGGTGCTAATTCCTGGCCTAATTAATTAGGAAATATAAATAACAATTACAATGATGAATTTTTCTAAAAACCCAAACACCCAAAAGCTTAATAGCACTTTCTTAAAGCAGTTTTCAACCAATTGCTCATCACTACAACAAATGGCATTTACAACAGTATTTTGCATGTGTTACATGTGCAATTTTTGTTGTTGTTGCTAAGATTCCCGTCTTTGTATATTTCTTTTTAAGGATATTCGACTCTAATCACAACACTAGCTATTCTATTCCCATTTTTTAATTAATAAACAATATTATAATGTCAGAGAAACTGAAATTCGAAACTTTACAACTACATGCAGGACAAGAGCCAGACCCTACAACTGGAGCGAGAGCAGTACCTATTTACCAGACTACTTCTTATAACTTTAAAAACTCTGATCACGGAGCTAACCTGTTTGCTTTAAAAGAATTTGGAAACATCTATACAAGGATTATGAATCCTACAAATGATGTTTTTGAAAAAAGAATTGCGGCTTTAGAAGGTGGAGTAGCAGCATTGGCAACAGCTTCTGGTCAATCAGCTCAGTTTCTTGCAATTAACAACATTGCTAATGCAGGAGACAATATCGTATCTACCTCATTTTTATATGGTGGTACTTACAACCAGTTTAAAGTAGCTTTTAAAAGAATTGGTGTTGATGTTAGGTTTGCAGATGGTGATAACCCAGCAAGTTTTGAGAAGTTGATTGATGAGAAAACTAAAGCTTTGTATCTGGAAACAATTGGTAACCCAGAATTTAATATTCCAGATTTTGAAGCCATTGCTAAGCTAGCAGATGCTAATAATATTCCTTTGATAGTAGATAATACATTTGGTGCTGGTGGTTATTTATTCCGTCCTATTGAACATGGTGCATCTATTGTAACAGCTTCTGCTACAAAATGGATTGGTGGACATGGCACCTCTATTGGAGGTGTAATTGTAGATTCTGGTAAGTTTAACTGGGGTAACGGAAAATTCCCTCAATTTACTGAGCCATCTGAAGGATATCATGGATTAAATTTCTGGGAAGTATTTGGTGCAGATGGACCATTTGGCAACATTGCCTTTATTATTAGAGCAAGAGTAGAGGGTCTTCGTGATTTTGGTCCAGCATTAAGTCCATTTAATTCTTTCTTATTACTACAAGGTTTAGAAACTCTTTCTTTAAGAGTGCAAAGACATGTAGATAATGCATTAGAACTTGCAAAATGGCTTTCTGATAGCCAATATGTAGAAAAAGTAAATTACCCAGGGCTTGAGAATAGCCCTTATTATGAACTAGCTAAGAAATATCTCAAAAATGGTTTTGGAGGTGTATTATCTTTCATTATCAAAGGAGATAGAGAAAAAGCCAAAACATTTGTAGACAACCTTGAATTAATCAGCCACTTAGCAAACGTAGGAGATGCCAAAACACTTATAATTCATCCAGCGTCTACTACACATCAGCAACTTTCAGATGCAGAACAATTAACTTCTGGTGTTGCGCCCGGCTTATTAAGAATTTCAGCAGGACTTGAGCATATTAGCGATATCAAAGCTGATATTGAACAAGCTTTTGCAAAAGCGTTTAATTAATTAACAACAGAATTACTTCAAATTAGTTTTTGGAGTAATTCTTCTAAATTATATACGATGATGCAGGAACATACTTTCCATTATAACAATGAGTTTCAACTTGAGTCAGGAGAAATGCTCCCTAGTTTCTCACTCAGATATTGTACTTTTGGAAAAATTAATAAAGACAGATCAAATATCGTTTGGGTTTGCCATGCTCTTACCGGGAATTCCAATGTGTCTGCATGGTGGGGAGGACTTTTTGGTGAAAACTGCCTTTTTAATCCTGAAGAACATTATGTAATTTGTGTGAATGTAATAGGTTCTTGTTATGGCTCTACTGGTCCATTATCTATTAATCCAAACACAGGTAAACCATATTTCCATACATTCCCTAAAATTACTATTCGTGATATTGTTGCTACTCTCGAAATATTAAGAGTACATTTAAAAATCGAAAAAATTCACACATTAACTGGTGGCTCTCTTGGAGGACAACAAGCATTAGAATGGGCAGTTACCCATCCAGATTTGTTTGATAATATGATTCTGATGTCATCTAATGCAAAACACTCTCCTTGGGGAATTGCATTTAATGAAACACAAAGAATGGCTATTAGCGCTGATCCTACATGGCACAATGATCATCCAGACGCAGGGAATGAAGGAATGAAAGCTGCCAGAGCTATTGCGATGTTATCGTATAGAAACTATGAAACATATGAAAAAACGCAATTCGAAGAGACTAACGATCTACAAGAAACTTATAGAGCTTCTTCATATCAGCGTTATCAGGGAGAAAAATTAGCAAAAAGATTTAATGCATTTTCATACTGGGTACTTTCTGATGCGATGGATACCCATAATATTGCCAGAGGTAGAGGTAGTATTATGAATGCACTGTCTCAAATAAAAGCATACACACAAGTAATTGGAATTACTACAGATATACTTTTTCCTATACCTGAACAAAGACTAATTGTGAGAGGAATAAGAAATGTTACATATGAAGAAATCAATTCAACATACGGACATGATGGCTTTTTAGTTGAAATGAATCAACTAGATAAAAGCATTAGAACATTTTATAAGCAGAAAGAAAAAAAGCAATTAATACATGGGTAAGAGCGTAAAAATTGGCCTGTTTGGTTTTGGAGTAGTTGGACAAGGCCTTTACAAAGTATTAAGCCAGAGCACTGGAATTAATGCTGAAATAAAAAAAATTGCTGTTAAAAACAGGGAGAAAAAAAGATCTTTGCCAGCTAAGCATTTTACTTTTGATGCAGAGGAAATTTTATTCGATGATGAAATTAATTTAATTGTTGAGTTAATCGATAATGCAGAAGATGCATATAAAATCATTACGACTGCACTTAAAAATGGTAAAAATGTAGTTACTGCTAATAAGAAATTACTTGCAGAAAACTTTGAAGAATTAGTTAACCTTCAATTAGAAACTGGAAAATCAATTTTATACGAGGCATCTGTTTGTGCTGGTATTCCTATCATCAGAACCATTGAAGAATACTATGTAAGTGAGCTTCTTTATTCTGTTGAAGGTATTTTTAACGGCTCATCTAACTACATCCTATCTAAGATGCAGTCAGAATCCCTAGAATATAGTGAAGCTTTAAAACAGGCCCAAGAACTAGGTTTTGCAGAATCAAATCCAAAACTTGACGTAGAAGGTTTTGATGCAAAATTCAAATTAATAATATTAGCTGCACATAGCTTTGGTGTTTACATACATCCAGAGAAGATTTTTAACTACGGTATTGCAGGAATATCTTCTTTTGATATTCAATTTGCCAAAGAAAAAAACTGGAAGATAAAATTGATGTCAAGAGTTTTCAAAAACTCTGATAATACAATTAGTATGTATGTAATCCCAGAATTTGTAAATCAACAATCAAACTTATTCCTTGTTGACCAAGAATTTAATGGTGTAATTGTAGAAGCAGCTTTTTCTGACAGACAGTTTTATAGCGGGAAAGGTGCTGGAGGATATCCAACTGGTTCAGCTGTCTTATCTGATATTGCAGCCAATGCATATGACTATAAATACGAATACCATAAAACTCACAAGGAGTTACAATACAGCTATAGTAATGATATTTATCTTACTACATATGTTAGATTCATTAAAGATTTAACTATCTCTGAATACTTCGAAGCTGTTCATCAGAAATTTGAAAACCCTGATAACAAATATGTAATAGGTAAGATCAGTATTACTGCACTTTCAAAGTTGCTAACAGACCACAAAGAAGATATTCAATTCATTTGTAATATAGGAGAGAATATTATCTAATAATTGATTTTCATATAAAAGTACAATTGTAAGCTATCCTTTTCAGGGTAGCTTTTTTTGTTAGGGCCTCCTTGAAAATTGATTAAGACCAATAAAAAATAAGAGTTGGATAGATAAAGTTCAGCTTTTTTTTGTTTCAAATCTTGGTACCTGCTGTTTTGGACTATTTAAAAAGTACAATACTGTGAGTAATCCTATTGATAAAACTGGAAAATATTGCTTTTGGATAGTATAGACACACTCATCCCATAGGCTTTTCAGCTTTAGGTTTAGGCGGCCTGAAGTAGAGGGGCTTGTTCTGATTTCCTTTTGCTGATCTTAACGGCATTGGCCATCATAACTGCGAAAAAAACGTGTATCATTTCTCGTTTTTCTCCTTTAACCTTGATCTTATTGAGGCCATAAGCTGTTTTATGCACGCCAAAACTTCCCTCCATCACCGTGGCTCTTTGGCTAGAGATGAGACTTCTGAGTTGGCTTTCAGCAGGGTTGTTTACTTTAGGACCTTTCTTTGGAAAGCAGGTAAATATCTTCTTTTCTGTTAAATACTTCCTGTTTTTGTTGGTGGCGTAAATGCGATCTGCTCCTAGTTGATGAAGTGAGCCAAATATCGATCTATGTTTTAAACTACTTAATTTCAGTCTGGTACTTTCATTAAAAGCGCGGAACTCCATGGTATCGATAAAGCAGATACCATCCACCTGAAGCAGGTGTGCCTTCATTCCGAACTCAACCCTTTTAGCTTCTTTACCTCGCACTATCGGCCTAACATAAGCCTTGGGAAGTGATACAATCCTGTTTTTCAATTCTTTAGCTGGATGCTGCTGCAAGAATTGCTGTTGCTCGATTATCTTCTTTATAGTTTTTAGATATGTTCTCTCATGTAAGTGAAGCTGTATTTGTGGATTTTCGTTAAGTAGGCATTGCAGTTGCCCCAATCCTTTGGATAGTAGATATATCAATGACTTTTTACGCTTGCGACCAGCTTTATATGTCTTTTTACGACTACGATCATAAGACATCTGCATGCGCTTTTGATCTATATATTTGGAGCCAGGTCGTTTTACTCCTAATATTTTACAGTATCTGTAAAGCTGCTTTTCAAACACCCATTGGCAGCTCTCCCAGAGCAGCTTAACATCGGTAGGAAAACGAATATAACTCTCATAACAAGTAGCATCCATTAAGAGCACATGCGTATTATGCATGTCTGTTTTCCAGTGTTGGAGTAGTACCTCTTGAAGTTGTTGCCAATCAGTATGGTCCGCCATATACGTCCTGATTCGACTTAAAATGGCCTTATCCTTAATCTTTTGATGATCCTGTAGCAATTTATTGCAAAATAGCTGAAGGCTCCAATCGGTATTAAAGCGTGCTATGAGCTTTTCATCACTCAGGTTTAAATAGGCTTTTAGAAACATTAAGCCAAACATGCCCTGAGGCGAAAACCAGCTAGGAGCACCAGGGCCTTTATTTTTCTTAGGCAGACATGCAGAAAGTTGTTCCCAAGGGATGCTATCATAAACATTACCCAATTTACTACTCTTAAATAAATACCATTTTGGAGTTAAGTAATCTTGTGGTTGGAAAAGCTGTTGATCTCTCATATATTGTAGTGTTAATTGTGATTAGACACTACAATTTAACAAATCAAAAACCCCGAAAAAAGCTTTTATTAGCTAATTGCGGGGTTTTATTTTATACATTAATGCATTTAAAACCTTGATTTTCAATCCCTTTTATTTAAAAGGTAAGGCCTAAGTATACAAATAAAAAACCCTTCAAGATCTTAAAAGATATGAAGGGTTTATATATATAATAAAAGATTGGCGATTACCTACTCTTCCACAGTTTAATGCAGTACCATCGGCGCTACAGGGCTTAACTTCTCTGTTCGGAATGGGAAGAGGTGAACACCTGCGCTATCATCACCATTAAAATCTTTACATACTGTAAACAAGCTAAAATAATACAATTTCGGTCTTGGAAGTTATCGGGTAATTAGTACTGCTCGGCTTTGCCATCTCTGACTTTACACCTGCAGCCTATCAACGTCATCGTCTCTGACGACCCTTATATAGAAGCCTCATCTCGAGGTGGGTTTCGCACTTAGATGCTTTCAGTGCTTATCCCTTCCGAACATAGCTACCCTGCAATGCAGCTGACACCACAACAGGTACACCAGAGGTTCGTCCAACTCGGTCCTCTCGTACTAAAGTCAGATCCTCTCAAGCTTCTAGCGCCCACAACAGATAGGGACCGAACTGTCTCACGACGTTCTGAACCCAGCTCGCGTGCCACTTTAATGGGCGAACAGCCCAACCCTTGGGACCTTCTCCAGCCCCAGGATGTGACGAGCCGACATCGAGGTGCCAAACCTCCCCGTCGATATGAGCTCTTGGGGGAGATCAGCCTGTTATCCCCAGAGTACCTTTTATCCTTTGAGCGATGGCCCTTCCATGCGGTACCACCGGATCACTATATCCTAGTTTCCTACCTGATCGGCTTGTTGGCCTCACAGTCAAGCACCCTTTTGCTATTGCGCTCTACGTACGATTACCAACCGTACTGAGGGTACCTTTGAAAGCCTCCGTTACTCTTTTGGAGGCGACCACCCCAGTCAAACTACCCGCCAAACAATGTCTCCCATAAGGATTAGACACCAGACAAGAAAAGGGCGGTATTTCAACAGTGACTCCACGATGCCTAGCGACACCGCTTCACAGTCTCCCGCCTATCCTACACATTTCTTGCCCGATACCAATGTTAAGCTGCAGTAAAGGTTCATGGGGTCTTTCCGTCCCGTTGCGGGTAATCGGCATCTTCACCGATACTACAATTTCACCGAGCTCACGGCTGAGACAGTGCCCAGATCGTTGCACCATTCGTGCAGGTCGGAACTTACCCGACAAGGAATTTCGCTACCTTAGGACCGTTATAGTTACGGCCGCCGTTTACTGGGGCTTCGGTTCAATGCTTTGGGTTACCCCTAACATCCCCCCTTAACCTTCCAGCACCGGGCAGGTGTCAGGCCTTATACTTCATCTTTCGAGTTCGCAAAGCCATGTGTTTTTGTTAAACAGTCGCCTGGGCCTTTTCACTGCGGCCTCCTCTTGCGAGGGAGGCGTCCTTTCTCCCGAAGTTACAGGACTATTTTGCCTAGTTCCTTAGCCGTGAATCACTCGAGCACCTTAGGATTCTCTCCTTGACTACCTGTGTCGGTTTACGGTACGGGTTGCAGCAGTCGCTTTTCTTGGAGCCATAGTCTAATGATTATCTGCGCCACCGAAGTTTTGCAGTACTTTCAGCCGTAGCCTTTAACGTACTATTTCGTCAGTACGCACATTATCGTACAACTCGTCACTTTTATTCTGTGCAAGTACAGGAATATTAACCTGTTGTCCATCGACTTCCCCTTGCGGGTACGCCTTAGGTCCCGACTAACCCCAGGCTGATTAGCATTGCCTGGGAAACCTTAGTCTATCGGTGGGCGGGGTTCTCACCCGCCTTATCGTTACTTATGCCTACATTTGCTTTTCCATAAGCTCCAGAATATCTCACAATACTCATTCAACGCCGATGGAATGCTCCCCTACCTACCTTGCGGTACCATAGCTTCGGTGGTATACTTATGCCCGATTATTATCGATGCCCTGCCACTCGACCAGTGAGCTGTTACGCACTCTTTAAAGGAATAGCTGCTTCCAAGCTAACCTCCTGGCTGTCTCTGTAGCTGAACCTCCTTTGATCAACTTAGCATACACTTGGGGACCTTAGCTGATGGTCTGGGTTGTTTCCCTTTTGGATAAGGACCTTAGCACCCTTACCCTCACTCCCAATCTAATTTAACGGCATTCGGAGTTCGTCTGGATTCGGTAGGTTGTGACACCCCCTAGTCCAATCGGTAGCTCTACCTCCGGTAAACATCAATTGAGGCTGTTCCTAAAAACATTTCGGGGAGTACGAGCTATTTCCTAGTTTGATTGGCCTTTCACCCCTACCCACACCTCATCCAAACACTTTTCAACGTGTACTGGTTCGGACCTCCAGTTCGTGTTACCGAACTTTCATCCTGGACATGGGTAGATCACTAGGTTTCGCGTCTACCTCCACTGACTTCGCGCCCTATTCAGACTCGCTTTCGCTCCGGCTGCTATCCTTAAAATATTAACCTTGCCAGTGAAGTGTAACTCGTAGGCTCATTATGCAAAAGGCACGCAGTCACGGTATAAACCGCTCCTACCGCTTGTAGGCGTACAGTTTCAGGTACTATTTCACCCTCCTATTTGGAGTACTTTTCACCTTTCCCTCACGGTACTGGTTCACTATCGGTCTTCCAGATGTATTTAGCCTTGCCGGAT